>JASHTO010000387.1 GCA_030040515.1 Terriglobia bacterium | reverse complement strand
GGCCAGCACCGTGCCCTGCCCCACAATCGTGCCTTCGTACACACCGCAGTTTCCGCCCACCAGCGCTTCATCCTCAATAATGACCGGCAGGGCGCCAATCGGCTCCAGCACTCCCCCGATTTGCGCGGCCGCGCTGATGTGAACCCGCTTGCCGATTTGCGCGCACGAACCCACCAGCACGTGGGAATCGATCATCGTGCCATCGTCCACGTACGCGCCCGCGTTGACGTACATGGGCGGCATGCAGGTGATGTTTTTGCCGATGTAGCAGCCGTCGCGAATCGATGAGCCGCCCGGAACCACGCGGATGTTGTGACCCTCCGGCAATTGCTTTAAGGGATAAGTGTGTTTATCGCGAAATTGAAAATCCGCGGGAGGGAGCGGAACCACGCGCCCCAGCCGAAACCCCAGCAGGATTCCCTTCTTTACCCACCCATTCACGCGCCAGCCGGAAGGCGAATTCGCGTCCGGCTCCGCCGCGCGAATTTTGCCCTCGTTCAACGCGGCCTTGAATTCGTCGAAGACGCGGACGGCATTTTCGACGTGTTCCAGCGATTGTTTTGAAAACAATTCTTCGATCTGAGTTTGAAGGGTCATTGGTTTCACGGTCCGGTACGACTCCCGTCGCGCCGGAATGCAATAATCATAAGGCACAGCAGTGTGACTTTATAAAACAGAATGCGCGGAGTCAATGGACCTGCAGCGCGTCGCCCGTCTTTCCGCAGGCATAGGGCTCCAGCTTTTGACATTATTGGTGAGAGGGTCGTGGAGGGGTTTTAGTGGGAGCTTCGGCTGTTCGCCAAGGCTGGGTACCGAAAGCTGCGCTCGCTCCGCCTTGGAAGGGGAATCCAGGTAAAGGAAGGGATCAGACGGTTGTAAGGGCCGAGGAATTTGACAACCAGCAAAGCGTAGGAAACGGCAATCTTGAAGCGCACGGTCAGCCACAGGATTTTCCAACTGCCGGTCGAATCCAACTCCTGCGCCTCGCCGGCGGAAAATTCCGGAGTCCGCACCAAAGCGTCGAAGGATGCCTGCAAGGTCTCCAGCCAGTAAATCGCCAGGCGCTTGCGTTCCATAGTCAGGGTCCTCGCCAGATTCGGCAGGTTTAGTTCCTCTACTAACCAACGCTCGTCAGACGGATCAAAAAGGCGTTCCGAGAGTTGCAGCCAGCCCCCCTTGGCGATGCTGGGGACCGCACCCTTTTTGGAAATGCTTTCCTCAGCGGATTGGAACCTGTTCCTTCGAGACAGGGCCCAAACCGCAAGGAGGAATACAACGGGAATAGAAGCGTAAAAAAGCATCATTTGCGCAGAATCTTCGACAAAGCGCTGTCAAAACGCGTTAATCCCAGAGCCACAGCCCGCGCGTCGTTTCCAGGGGCCACAGACACGGCGTGCAAATTTGTAATCGGTACGGGGTTCCACAGAGATACCGTCCAAACCAAAACGCAAAATGCGGAAGCGAGCGGAGTCATCACCCAGAACACCGGCTTGAACAAGGGCAGACTGAGCACTCCGCTCATAGCCATTACGGCAACGTTCAACGCGATGTAGATCGAGAAACCCACCATGAGTCCCCCGGCATATCTTCCCCACTGGGTATCAAAATGTCGTGCCATATAAAATAGTACAATGAGGATGATGGCCTTGGTGACAGAAGTCCGCAACGCGAAGTCAGAAAGCGCCCCGCTCCTTCCGCTAGATACTAGGATCGTGGGCAAAACATAGAGAAGGCCAAGTGTCACGGAAATAAGGACCGTAAGAGTCCGGCCGAGGTTACGGATCATCATGAAGGGTTTAAAGATATGATCAGAAATTTCGACCAGGACCGCGAACTCCGCCAGGGCATTTATCAAATAATTTATCCAAAATGCACGGTAATAGAGTCGCCGGTCAAGCAGATAAATTGCATAGATGACTGACGCTGCCAGGAAGGCGTAGCTGATGTAAGAATAAAATAGCGGAAATATCTTAAAGATCCTCGTGAAGGCGCCCCTCAACACGAGGGCTCCAAACATCAGGAAGGAGCATGCACTCAGGACGATTGCAAAAATGTACATAGTTCCGACCGGGATGGGCTGGCAGGGCTGTGGCCATGCACGCCCATCCCCGGCCGAAGAACTACTGGGCATCTGGGGGCGGCCACGGACCCGGCGGAATCCCGCCACCTTCCGGCTTCCGACTGAAAGATAGCATAGTCGTTACCTCCTTTCCAGCACAATTATCTGCACAAAGGTACTAAGTGGAGTTAGTACAAACATCAATTCAAGGATGCTTAATTTCTCCCGCGGTGAGACTTGTGTTCTTATTGCGGCCGCAACTACTTAGAGAGGGTGGCGATCGGCCGGAACGATTTGCGAGCGAAAATGGAGAGCAGAAGGGTGAGGCACATTCCCCTGAAAGCCCCAGGCAAATCACCTTAGCCTTTTGCAATCATAATCTTGTGAGAGGGCCAGGGAAACTGAAGGTGGACCTTGTGAAGCCCTGTCTCCCCTCCTTCTATCCAAGGGGCAAAGTCTATACGGGATGCTAATGGCAAACGATATATTTACCAGTGAATTTTAACTTTATGGGTATTACTGCTCCGGGAGATAAAGTAAAATTTAAACGCGCAGAATTCTTGCTGCGCTTGACCATTGCGGGCTAAAACATCGCTCCGCAATTCTCCAACAAATCCCTGCGGCGTGACTCCTGCATCCCAACTTCCGTTTGGAAGCGAGTATTTCCGCGTTGCGGCGGGATTAGTCGGATTCGGAAACGCGGGCAATTTTGGCGCCCACCTGAGTGAGCTTCTCCTCGATGCGCTCGTAGCCCCGGTCGATGTGATAAACGCGGTCAATCATGGTCTCGCCTTCCGCCACGAGTCCAGCGAGGACAAGCGAGGCACTGGCGCGAAGATCAGAGGCCTGAATATTCGCGCCGCTCAGCGGGGTCTTGCCGCGCACCACAGCGCGCCGCCCGTTCACCGTGATGTCCGCCCCCATGCGCGCCAATTCCAATGCGTGCATGAAGCGATTTTCAAAAATCGTTTCTGTAATGACCGAAGAACCGTCCGCCTGCGTCATCAGCGTCATGAACTGGGCCTGCATGTCCGTGGGGAAGCCAGGATACTCCTGCGTAGTCACATCCAGGGCTCGCAACTTGGCGCCGGCCATGACGGTAAGCGATTGTGGGTTGTCCGCGCCGCGAACGACCTTGACGCCGGCCATCTCCAAATCGGCAAGAACCGAGGCGAGGTGCTCGGGATCGCATTGGCTCACCGTGAGTTCCCCGCCCGTGATCGCTCCGGCAGCGAGGAAGGTGCCGGCTTCAATCCGGTCAGCAATGATCGAATGCTCAGCGCCGTGCAATTTGCCGGTGCCGCGGATCCGGATGTTAGGCGTGCCCGCGCCTTCGATATCCGCGCCCATCTTGTTGAGTAGATTCGCGAGGTCCTGCACCTCAGGCTCGCGCGCCGCGTTTTGGAGAACCGTGACACCCGTCGCCAGCGTCGCCGCCATCATTAGATTTTCGGTCCCGGTCACGGTAATCGTATCGAAGTAGTATTCCGTCCCCTTCAGGCCATCGGCTCGAACGTCCACATAGCCGTGGTCAAAGTTGATGGTGGCACCCAATTTTTCAAGACCCTTGATATGCAGGTTGATGGGGCGAACGCCGATGGCACAGCCTCCCGGTAAGGAAACTTTCGCCTGCCCGAAGCGCGCCACCAGCGGCCCCAGCACCAGCACCGAAGCGCGCATCTGTTTGACCAGCTCATACGGCGCCACGGGATTGAGCAATTGGCGGGCTTCAATCTCCACGCGATTCCCGCGAGGTTCGTGCGTGACCGAGGAATCAACGCCCAGGTCCTCCAGCAAGCTGCGCATGGTGCTGAGGTCCCGCACGCGCGGAACATTGTGCAGGATGACGCGCTGGTCCGTAAGCAGTGAAGCCGCCAATGCCGGCAGCGCCGCATTCTTGGCTCCACTGATCACCACACGGCCGTGCAAAGGCCGCCCGCCGGTTATCAGAAATTTATCCATAAATAGCCTGAATCAGCGGCTCCCCTGTCCCATCGCCTCGCGCAAAACCTGGGCCACGGTTGCTCCCTTTCGAAGCCTTCGCTCCGCTTCAAGTCGAGAGATTTTCTCGACCTTCATCAATATTGCTACAGGAAGCTTGCGCCCTGACGCCTTCAGGGTTTTGGTCGCCTGGGCCATGTTGCAGCCTGTAAGTTCACTCAAAATTTTCGCGCCCCGCTTCCACAGCTTTTGGTTTGTCAGTTGAACGCTAATCATGCGGTTGGAAAGCACGCGGCCCAGCCGCACCATGGAGGCTGTTGAGAGCATGTTGAGCACAAGTTTCTGAGCAGTTCCGGCCTTCATGCGACTCGAGCCGGCAACCACCTCCGGCCCCACGACGGGAATAATGCTGACGTCGGCAAGAGGCTTCAGAGGCGCCGCCGGGTTGCAAGTCAGGCCCACTACTTTTGCGCCGATACTGCGTGCCCAACGCATTCCACCCAAAACGTATGGCGCACCGCCGCCGGCGGAGATTCCCACCAGCAGGTCGCGGCGCGAAAAACGGATCTTCCTCAAGTCGCGAACCGCCTGACGAGGATTATCCTCCACACCTTCCAAAGATTGCGTGAGAGAAACGGGAGCGCCGGCCAGAACTCCGACAACGCTTTGGGTGCCGAAGGTAGGCAAGCACTCCGACGCGTCCAGCACCCCCAGCCGCCCACTGGTTCCGGCGCCGAGGTAAACCATTCGTCCGCCGCTGCGGATTGCCTCCACCGCCAGGTCCACAGCGCGCGCAATTTGCGGCAGGGTCTTGCGGACTGCCGGCGCCACGCGCTGGTCCTCGCGGTTGATGATTCGCAGGATAGCCTGTGTGGACCGGGTATCGAGTGCCGCTGCCGAGGGATTCGTTTGCTCGGTGACACGTTCAGCAGATTGACGATGGAGAGATTTGCGGTTTGCGATTTCGAGGCCTCCTCGGGCTTATGGTTCCTTCCCCGAAAGAGTTTCCCAGCCACGGCGGGACAAGTCCCAGTAAATGATGTACCCGGAAACTGCGGCGATGGCCATGAACACGAGTCCGGTGCCCATGGCACCCAGAATAATTTTGCCGATAGCAAACAACACCATGTACACCATCAGGCAGCCCAACCCCCAATCCATCAAATTATACCAGCCATCCTCCGTGGGAGTGATTTCCGGCGCGAGCGCGGCAATGTGCTTCCATCCGGTGACACCCGGCCGAACGCGACGGTAAAATTCCACCAGTTTCGATTGCGGTTCGGGCTGCGTAAGCAATGTGACGGCGACCCACACCACCGTTGTGATGATGACGGTCAACACCAGGTTCTTGGCGAATTGATTGGGGTCGGATTCCGGGAAGGGGCTGGCAAACTTCAGCACGACGGAAACCACTGCCGCGGTGGCCATGGATGAAATCTCCGACCAGGCGTTAACGCGCCACCAATACCAGCGCAGCAGATAAACCGCTCCCGTGCCCGCGCAGATGTTCACCACCATGTCCCACCCGCCGGCAACCGTATGCATGATGTACGAAACCGCCGCGCTGAGTACCATCAACCCCATGGTTGAAATCTTGGAGATGGTGACGTAATGGGCATCGGATCCGCTGCGCTTGACGAAGCGGCG
>JASHTO010000386.1 GCA_030040515.1 Terriglobia bacterium | reverse complement strand
ACTGTCGCCCTCGCCCAACACGACGCCGAGCTAAGGTTTCACGCTCTCGCCGCCCGAGGGTCCGCCGCAAGGGGACTCGCTCTGTTGGATAAACTCGACCGAAACTTCCGCCGCCGATGACATCACCAGCACGCTGCGGGCGCTCAGGGCACAACCAAACCGAGGCTGATTCGGATGGCATCGTCCACCCGATTGAGCGTGCTGCGGTCGATTTGGCCCAGGCGTTTGATGAGGCGTTGCCGGTCGACGGTCCGAATCTGGTCCAGGCGGATTGTCGAGCGGACGCCAAGGCCGTTGGCGCTTGTGGGTTCGATCACGACTTCCACGGGATAAGGTACGGGCGAAACCTTGGAAGTTATGGCCGCCACGATGGTCAGGGAGCTATACCGGTTGCCGATGTCGTTTTGGATTATCAGAGCTGGGCGCGTCTTCCGGATCTCGCGGCCAACGGTGGGGTCAAATGCAACCAGGTAAATTTCCCCGCGCCTGAGATGGGTCAGCGGCGGCCTTTGGGTCGGGCCTTTTGCCATGCCTCTTCCTCAAGGGGAAACCACTCCAAGGCCATCTTCAGGCTCGCCTGAGCGTTGGCCTGATAGCCCGCCTTAAGGCGCTCACGCAAGTTCTGTTTCGCGTGGCTTTGCACATAGTGCATCACCGCCCTGGAAATAAACCGGCTGCGGCCACGCGGGCGGGCCACTCGATCGAGCACCGCCAGAGTCTCGTCAGGGAGCATGACGTTGATGCGTTTGCTCATAGAAGGTCGTTGCCAACGTCCTTGCCTCTGAGCATACACACGCTTTGTGTGGATGTCAAATCGAGCGTTGGAAGGGCCTAGTGGTACAGTTTGAGCTATCGACGCTGGGGCATGCCCCCAGTCACTTCGGGGGGCCGTAGCTGGACTCTATTCCTTCGTAGACGAAGTGAATATCCTCATGGGGCTGGGGAGAGCCGGGAGTGGTCATGCGCCGGACGTTGGCGATGGTGGCATTCGTCAGCGTGATGGTCTGCCAGTGCTCCGGCTTTCCGGGGCCGGTTGGGGTGAACGAAATCTGAACGGTCTTGAGCAGCTCGCTGGAGAAGTGTGCGTTAAACAGAAGCGGCGAGGCAAAATCGACGGTCCTGGTAACAACGATGGGAGGGTGCGAACCCTTTCCCTTATTTGACCCGCTCCCGCCTGAGCCCGATCCAGAACCGCCGCCACCCGTATTTCCACCCCCGACCGGGGGGAGTGCGAACGGTTTCAGCACGGCAGAATTTATGATTGTCGACATCAACAACGGACTCGCGGAATCGCTGTCCTTCGTAATCTTAATGACGTTGAATGGCCGGTGCCCATGAACGCCCGTGGAAGTGTCGAGCGGTGCTGTTGATCCAAAACTGAAGGCGCTAAGCTCAAGCCATTTGCCCGATCCCGACCTTTCCTTCGGTATCGGCTGGCCCTTGAATTTCCCCTGCCGGGTGCCTTCTATGGTCATTAAAAATTTATATGCCATGCGATTTTCCTCCCAGCCGGCACAAAGTTGATCACAGTGTGGCGGCATCGCGATGCGTGGGGGCCCATCACCAACTTATTTATGAAATTGCCAGGGAACGACTACTGATTTGATCGTAATACCAGCACTGCTCGGTTGTCTACCGGAAAGGAACGGCCAAGAATGGCATTCGCTTTTTGAAGGCGCGCGTTGCAGCACGCGACGTGGCTTTTGCCATGCCTCATCGCCAATGGCGATTCAGGACGGGGAATGGCGCTGCGCCCCTCCAATCGTGGTCCACCCCCCGCTGCCGGACCGACCGCCCGGGGATCGTTCAATCGCTGGCAGCGAATGTAGCGCGAAGAGCATCTAAATCGTCTAATATTAAGGCTATGACGGCCAAGGTTAAACAATCTCTGGGGGCCATTGGAATTATCGCGGGGCTCAGCGCGCTGCTGGTGCTGCTGGGGATTCTGCAATGGCGGTGGAGCAACCAAATTCGCACCGCGGATCTGCAACGCAAGCAGGCCGCGCTGCAAGCGGGCGTGAATGGTTTCCGCGAGGACTTTCATCGCGAGCTGGCGGGAATCTGCACCAATTTCGCGTATCGGCCGCCCGACCAGACGCCGGCGATCGAAGACCTTTACGCCCAGGACTGCGGTGATTGGGCGCGCTCTTCCGAACACCACGAGTTGGTGGCCAATTACTACCTCTGGGAGAAGGTGAAAGGGGAAGATTACTCCTTCCGCCAGTTTGATCCGCAGGACGAATCCTTCAAGGAAGTTCCTTGTCCGGCTCGCTTGGGCGCGCTTTGCGACACCGCGCATCTTCTTCCCGCGCCCGGCTCGCGTGGGGGGGATTTCGGGTTTGGCGGCCTGCGCTGGCGTGTTGAGGGCGCTCCCTTGGCAATGGTGCGTCCCATTCCTCGCTTGGGTTGGCGAGGCTTCAGGAATGGCGATGGGCGCCCACCTGATTTTTCTCCGGCGGGCTTCATGATCGTTGAATTGGACCGCGAGGCCTTCCAGCGGCTGCTCCAGGAACTTTCGCAGAGATACTTTGGGGGCTCTGATGGCCCGCTTTACAACGTCGCCATCCTCGACGGTGCGAATCCTCCCAACGTAATTTTCCATTCGCAGAATGCCGCTGCACCGGAGCTTGTGAGCTCACCCGATGAATCCGTGCATCTCTTCAGCTCGCGGCGCATGCGGGGTTATGACCAGCGGCAAGGGAGTTTCCGCGAGCCCGGCGGCGTGGCAAGACGCGAGATGTTTCCTCCGCCACCTTCCTCGGTGCCGCCACCCGGACGCGACCTCGCTGCGCGCGCGCGGAGCTTCCTTGCCGCGCCCATTCTTGCTGACGCGTCTGCTGCCGAATGGCGCTTGGTGGTCCGGCATCCAGGCGGGTCGCTGGCGGAAACCGCGGTGGTCTACTGGAGGCGCGATTTGCTCCTGGGCTTCGGAGTGCTGCTGGTGCTGGCCGCCAGCATGGCCCTGGTGTTGGTCTGGATGCTTCGAATCCGCCGCCTGGCAAAGATGCAGATGGATTTTGTGGCCGGCGTTTCCCATGAATTGCGCACACCGGTGAGCGTCATCTCCTCGGCGGCGGAAAATCTCGCCGACGGCGTGGTGGCGGGCGGGCCGCAGGTGAAGCAGTACGGTGCGCTCATCCGCAATGAAGCGCAACGGTTGGCCGGAATGATTGGCCAGGTGCTGCTCTTTGCCGCCACGCGCAGCAACCAGGGGCAATACCAGCCGCAGCCGGTGCCCGTGAGCGAGACCATTGATACGGCTGTGGCCGACCTGTCCCACCTTGCCACCGCCAACGGCTTCACGGTGGAGAAGGAAATCGCTCCGGACTTGCCGCCCGTTCTGGCCGACCCCAAGGCGCTGGGACGCTGCCTGCAAAATCTCATGACCAATGCTCTGAAATACGGCGGCGATGGCCGCTGGATGGGCATTCGCGCGCAAGCGGGCGCGGGGCCGGAAGCCGACGAGGTGCTGATTACGGTGCAGGACCGTGGCGAAGGAATCGAGGCCGACGAAATTCCTCATATCTTCGAACCCTTTTACCGGGGCAACGCCGCTCGCTCTTCGCAAGTGCATGGCACAGGTTTGGGATTGAGCCTCGCCAAGGAAGCCGCCGAGGCCATGGGAGGAAGGCTCACGGTTACGAGCCACGTGGGCGAGGGAAGCGCGTTTACGCTGCACTTTCCCGCGGCGAAGTAGCGCCGGGCGTCGTGGCACGGGCACCCTGCCGGTGCGCATGGCCAGGATGACCATGCTACGCTTCGCGCAAGGAGAACCTGTGAATTCCAACATCCTGTTGGTCGAAGATGAGCCCGGACTGGTGCTCACGCTCAGCGATCGCCTGCGCAGCGAGGGATACAACGTGGATGCGCTTTACGAGGGCACGCAGGTGCTGGAGCGCGCCACTCACAATCGCTTCGGGCTGATTATTCTGGATGTCATGCTGCCGGGGAAAGGCGGCTTCGAGGTTCTTC
>JASHTO010000385.1 GCA_030040515.1 Terriglobia bacterium | reverse complement strand
CGGGCTTCGGCCCTTCGGACCTCTATGCCACCACCGTATATCCCGGCGGCGCGTTCAAGCTGGGAATGATGTCTTGGGCGCTGCAAACCGGGCGCCACACTTTAATCGGAGTGAACGACTTTCTCGACTGGCCGAAATTGCTCCGCTACCTTCCCGTCAGCGGTACGCTTGAGGGGATGGGCTTCAACCAGTCTTTTTACAACGACTGGCTCGATCATCCCGCGTACGATGAATATTGGCGGGCGATGGACTGGACCGGCGTTCCCAAGAATTTCGACATTCCGGTTTTTCTCTACGGCGGCTGGTACGAGCGGTCGGAGACCGCCGCTACAATATCCCGAAATTCGAACAATAGAGGAGTCCTTCCGATATGGATTTCAAGAACAAAGTCGTGGTGGTGACGGGCGGCGCATCGGGAATCGGCCTGGCGTGTTGCCGGGAATTCGCGCGATGCCGTGCGAGTGTGGCGTTGGTTGATCGCGACGAAAAATCCGGCCGGCGGGCCGTGCAGGAATTGCGCCGAGCAGGGCGCAAGGCGGAGTTTTTCGATTTCGATGTGAGCAAACGCGCGCAGGTGGGGGCCGGCGTCGCCGGAATCGTGAAGAAGTTCGGCGGAATCGATGTCCTCGTGAGCAACGCGGGTATCCAACGCTATGCTTCCGCGACCACCTGCACCGAAGCAGAATGGGATCTGGTGCTCAAGGTGAACCTGAAGAGCGCGTTCCTGATGTCAAAATATGTGATCCCGGCAATGATCAAGCGCGGCGGCGGCGCCATCGTTATCACGGGTTCGGTGCAGTCGGTGGCCGCAGTGGCCAATTCCGTCCACTACGTGGTGAGCAAGCACGGCCTGCTGGGGCTCGCGCGCTCTCTGGCGCTCGATTTCGCGCGGCACAATATCCGCGCCAACTGCGTGATGCCGGGCGCGATTGATACACCGATGTTGCGATGGGCGGTGTCGCTCGGGCCTGACCCGGCGGGGGCGCTCACCTTCTGCGACCGGATGCACTTGCGCGGGAAGATGGGTCGTCCGGAAGAGGTGGCCCGGGTCATCGTTTTCCTCGCCAGCGACCTCGCCTCCTTCATCACCGGCGCCGCAGTGGCGGTGGATGGCGGAATGATGGTCCCCGCAGGCGGATTGGCAACTCAGGAGGGGGGCTTGCCAGGGGCCAAGTCGTGAGGCATGATCATTCGCGCATCAATTCATAAATCCAGTGCCCAGCCGTTTTCGCATCCGCAGGAAGGATGACTTTCCGGAGTTAAAAGAAAGAGAGCCTGATGCCCAAGCAACTTGCATGCCTGAAAACCCAGTGGAATGGGCGCGAGGCGTACACACTTCACAACGACCTCGTGCAGTTGGTCACCTTGACGGGGGGTGGGCACATCGCGGAATTTCAATTTCTCCCCGCGACGGAATTACCCGTGCTCAATCCCCTTTGGGTTCCTCCCTGGAAGTCCATGGAGCCCTACCTTTACCAGGCGGACAAGCACGCCGCCGAGTACGGACCGGTCAACGAAGGAAAATTGCTTTCCGGAATTGCCGGGCACAACATTTGCCTGGATTATTTCGGCCCGCCCTCCGAGGAAGAGGCCGCGCAAGGGCTTTCAACCCACGGCGAAGCACCCTCCGCAAAGTGGAAGAAAACCGCGCTGCATGAGTCTGCGCGCGAAGTCACCCTCACGATCGAGGTGGACCTTCCCGTAGCGGGACTGCGCTTCATCCGCGAAATTTTCCTGCGGCGCGGCGAATCCGTGGCGTACTTTCGCGAAACCGTGGTCAATGAAAAAAAAGCCGACCACTTCTTCCACTGGACGCAGCACGTTACGCTCAGCCCGCCTTTTCTTGGACGCAAAACAAGCCGGGTGGACCTGCCCGGCACGCGGGGAAGAACTTATGCCGGGGGTTACGGCGGCAAAGAACTGCTCGCATCGGATCGAGGCTTTCACTGGCCCTTTGCACCCGCGCCGCGCGGCGGAAATGTCGACCTCGCTCGCCCTTTTTCACGGCCGGGGCGGGGATTTCTGGTTTCGGTTTTACTCAGTCCCCATCGCGAATTCGAGTATGTCACCGCGCTGAACATGCCGCATGGCCTTTTGTTTGGTTACGTCTTCCGGCGTGCCGATTTCCCCTGGGTGGCGATCTGGGAGGAGAATCAATCCCGAAGCGACCCTCCCTGGAATGGCTGCTGCCAGACGCGCGGCCTCGAATTCAGCTCAACACCGTTGCCCGTCACCCGCCGCGAGGCGTTCGCTGTTTCACCCCTTTTCGGGGCCACTACCTTTTCCATCGTTCCGGCAAAAGGCAAGGTCACAGCGTGCTATCTGGCATTTCTCACCAAAGTTCCTGAGCGAGTCGACTCCGTGCGCGATGTGCAGGCTGGGAGGAGCGAAATCCACATTCGCGGGAACGTCCGACGGACGGCGCTGCAACTGGGCGCCTCGGGGATTGCAGATTTGGGCTGGCCGAAGAAATGAAGCAGGCGGATTCGCAACCTGTGCGAAATCCTACTCATACACCTTCAGGCTTGGCCACAATTCGCCCAAGGGCTCATGAATGCCTCGGCAAACCATGATGGGGATATTGTTTTCGTAAGGCATCACCCACGGGGCGCTGAAAGTGGTGGCGCGCTCACTCGAATCGAACAGGTGCCGGCTCGCCCCGCAATCGCCCGCCACGTCGATCACCACATTGCCCGTTGCCCCGTGCGTTCCCCAGAGAAAATATTGATTGTGTCTGCTGATGACAGGGGGCAGGCCGGAGCGTGCTCCAAAGAATTCAATCGCAGACGCTTCGCCGTAATTCTGCGTCACGATGACGGCTTGGTGCTGGTCCGCGGGCGGCAGCGATTCATAGACTCGCACCACGGCCGCGGCAAGTTCCGGCCAGCCGTGCATATCCGCCCAATCCTGGGGAAGGGTGGGGGTGCGCCCGCTCTCCGTCGCGATTGTACTGCGGTTGATGCGAAGAATCTCCAGCATGATGCCGGTGTAGCGAACCACCTGCTCCTCGGGGAGGATGGGCATGCCAAAGGGAACGAAGACCAACCCCAGAGCAACCGCCGCGGTGGCGACAACAGGGCGGAGATATTTCCTTTCGCGCGTCCATCCTTCGATCACCGCTCCTCCCGCCGCCATCAAATATGGGTATACATCAGCGGGATAATAATGCTTTCCATGAAGCACAACCATCATAATAATCAGAATTAAGTAAGTAAAACTCAGGAACCGCAAACCCGGCTTCCAGAAGAGGTATGCGAGCCCAATCAACCAGATCGGAGATAAGAAGACATTGGTAATCAGAAGTTGCTGAAGCAGGTATTGGCCGGGGCCGACGATCAGATTCTTTCCATGCTGGCCGTTGCGCAAGAGTTCCAGCATGGGAAAACCGTAATACTGTTGCCACAGAAAGTTGGGAAGCGCGATCAAACCGCAAACCATGCAGCCCAGCAAAAACCAGCGCGACAACAGAATTTTTCGCTCGTCGGTGAGAAGCAGGCCTAGCAGCAAGGCGACCGTGAAAAATACCACGCTGTATTTGCTCTCAATGCAAACGCCCACCATCACGCCCACCCAAATCCAACGACGAGGGTCGCCCCCCTTGGCAATGCGCAGAACGTAGAGTGCCGCGAGCGGCCAGAGCCAGAGTCCGAAGGTATCGGGCGAAACTTTCATACCGAAATTCATGAGAACCGGAGCAAAGAACACGGCGAGTGCAGCAAGAATCTGGGAAAAGGCTCCGCCGCCCATCTCCACGGCAAGCTGGCACGCCACGTAGACGGCGGCGGCTGCGCAGAACGCCGGTCCCGCGCGGAGGAGAAAGAAGGAGTGGCCGAACATTTGCGACGCGGCCGCCATGAGGGGCGCCAAGGGAGGCTGGTCAACATAACCCCATTGGGGGTGTTGACCGCAAATGATGAAATAGAGCTCGTCGCGGAAAAATCCATAATGCGGATTGCCCGCGAGATGCACACCCAATGTCACAAATGCCGATATCAGAGGAATGCGATTGGGTGCACTCTTCGGTTTGTTGGCGCTTTCCGTCACTTCTTTAGACCGAGTCTTGGGCTATGACCTATGGGTCGGGCGCTGCGCTAACGTCCTGCAAATATCCTCCGGTAAAGTCGAGGGCTTCTGCGTCGTGCATCCCTCATAGTGGCGAAAGCGGAAAGAAACCCCTCACCCACCGCCTCGCGGTCCCCCCTCTCCCCACGGGAGAGGGAAAAAGGTATTTTGCTCGCGCGTCTCCAGCCACCAAATTTTCCCTTCCTTCTCCCTTGGGGAGAGGGTGGCTCGCAACCAGCGTTCTCACCAGCCGGGACGAGTCGGGCGAGGGGTCTCTGCAAGTTTTCATGCATGAGGTGTAAATCTGCTTCAGCCCCGTGGGGGCCGGGCAGACACAATCGTAAACTAACATGGTGGAGAGTCGATTGGCCACCAACATGAACGGAAGCGCTCATTGCGCCTGGCCACGAAGATCCACGAAGAGTTGTAGAATACTAAAGGTAGCATTGCACAAGGGAGCTGGCATGAAGTGGAGTCGCCGGAAATTTCTGGAAGCCGGCGCGCTGGGTGGAAGCTGGGCATATGGTGAGAGGCCGGCGCGAGCATTTTTGCCCGTGACGATGTATCGGGTGAGCGATGACGACCCGCAGGAAAAAGCCCTGGTGGGAACGACGTGCGCGGGAGGCACCGTGCCGGGCTTCGATCCCTTGAAGGATTTCGTCAACTTTCCCGGCGGCGCGAAGAAATTCACCGTCCGCTACGATCCGGTGACCCGGCTTTACCTGAGCCTGACGAATTGGGTGCCCAAGCGCCATATTGGGCCGAAGCCCGACCGCATCCGCAACACGCTGGCACTGATCAGTTCTCCCGACCTTTATCATTGGACAATTCGCGCGGTGGTTCTGCACCATTCCGAGGTGAAATTTCACGCGTTTCAATATGTGGACTTCCGGTTTGACGGGAATGACCTGATCGCTCTTTCGCGCACGGCCTACAACGACGATTTGGGCGGTGCCCATTCCTTTCACAACGCCAATTTTATTACCTTCCACCACTTCGAGAATTTTCGCGCCCTCACCCCAAGGGACGCTCCCGACGGCCTCGAGGGCGAAATCGAACAATGGAACAGCGGAGGTTAGGCGAACCATCCTACCGGAAGAAAGCTACAGGAGATTTGCAATCGACCCTTCATGAATATCCTTGAAACGCAGGCGCTCACGCGGCGCTACGGGGACCTGGCGGCAGTGGACGGTGTGGACCTTGCCGTCTCAACGGGAGAGATTTTCGGCCTGTTGGGACCGAATGGTGCGGGAAAAACCACGGTCATCAAGATGCTCACCACGTTGCTGCCCCCGAGTGGCGGTCGGGCGGTCGTCGCGGGGTTCGACATTCAACGCCAACCGAGCCGCGTGCGCCAGGCCATCGGTTACGTTCCGCAATTGGTCAGCGTCGACGGCACGCTGACCGGGTACGAGAACCTGCTGATCTTCGCCAAACTTTATGGCGTGCCGCGCTCGGAGCGGCAGGCGCGAATTGCCTCTTCGCTGGAGTTCGTTGGGCTGGAAGACGCGGCCAATCGCATGGTCAGGGGATACTCGGGCGGAATGATGCGGCGGCTGGAAATCGCGCTGGCGATGTTGCATCGGCCGAAGGTGCTTTTTCTGGATGAGCCCACGGTGGGCCTGGATCCGCTGGCGCGGCAGACGGTTTGGCAGCACATCAATTCTCTGGCCGGGGAATTCGGCATGACCGTGTTTTTGACCACGCATTTTATGGAGGAGGCCGACCATTTGTGCGACCGTGTGGCGATTATGAACCTGGGGCGGGTGGCGGCGCGGGGCCGGCCCGATGAATTGAGGGCATCGATGGGCAAAGTGGATGCCACTTTGGACGAGGTTTTCGCGCACTTTACGGGCCATCAACTGGAAAATGGAGGGGATTTCCGTGAAATCTCAAGAGCTCGACGCGCCATCGCGCGCCGCGGCTGAAGCACCACCGCAAAATCGCGGTGCATCGTTCGTGCGGCAGTGCCTGGCGTTGACGGAAATGGAGATGCGCAAGCTCCGTCATGATCCCACGGAACTGGTGACGCGCGCGCTCCAGCCGATGCTTTGGCTCGCCGTGTTCGGAGAAGTATTTTCGCGCGTCCGCGCCATCCCCACCGGAGGCTCGCTGCGCTATCTGGACTTCCTGGCTCCGGGCGTGCTCGCCCAAAGCGTCCTCTTCATCGGAATTTTCTACGGCATCGCCGTGATCTGGGAGCGCGACCTGGGAATCGTGCACAAACTGCTGGTCAGCCCGGCGCCGCGTGTGGCGCTGGTGCTGGGCAAAGCGCTCTCGGGAGGCGTGCGCGGCCTCTCGCAGGGATTCGCTGTTTATCTGCTTGCCTGGATCTTGGGCGTAGGAATCAAATGGGGCCCGAGTGACCTGGTGGGCGTGGCAGTGGCCATTCTACTGGGCGCGGCGGCGTTTTCCACGCTTTCGCTGATCATCGCCTGCATCGTGAGGACGCGCGAGCGGTTCATGGGAATCGGCCAATTGCTCACCATGCCGCTTTTTTTCGCAAGCAACGCCATTTATCCCATCTCCATCATGCCCGGCTGGCTGCGGGTGTTGGCGCGGCTCAATCCCCTGACTTATGAGGTTGACGCCATGCGCGCGCTGATGGTGCGCGGCGGCAGCACGATTTTCGGCATGGGGTTTGACTTCGCCATGCTGCTGGTATCTTCCCTCGTGCTGGCGGTAATCGCCTCCCGCCTCTATCCGAACCTGGCGCGGTGAGGAAAGGGTTCCCTTTTGACCGTTTGACCCCCTCAGAGTTCCCTTCACGTAGGTCACCCCCATGCGCGATTCCTCCCTGGACGGACAGTTGACCCCAAAGGAGCCCACCTAAGCGTAACACACAATCAGGTCAACGGGCTGTCACGCCTATTTCCCCTTCGAAACCTCTTTGACGGTGGGGAGTTTGGAAACATCCCATCCGCCTCCCAGCGCTTCGATCAGCAGAACGCTGGCACTCATGCGGCGGGTGAGGATATTCACGGCCTGCACCTGGTTTTGGAGCAGCAGGGCCTGTTCCGTGATGACGGTGAGGTAATTCACGGTGCCGGCCTTGTACTGGTAGGTGGAAATATCCAAGGCATTCTGGGCGGCCTGTACGGCCACGTCTTCGGCCTTGGCTTCGTTTTCAAGAACGCGCAGGGCCGCCAGGTTATCTTCAACCTGCTGGAAGGCCGAAAGGACAGTCTGGCGGTAACTGGCCACCATGGCATCGTAGGCGGCGATGGATTGATTCAAAGTGGCGCGACGCTTGCCGGCATCGTAGATGGTTTCCGACAGGCCTGGACCGACGGACCAGAAGCGGCTGGGCCAGCTAATCCAGTGCAGGAATGACGTGCTTTCCAAGCCGATGGGAGCGCTGTCCGTCGTCAGCCCCACCAGGGGATAAAAAGCGGCCTTGGCAATGCCGATCTGCTCGTTGGCCTCGAGCATCTGGCGTTCGGCTGCCGCAATATCAGGGCGGCGTTCGAGAAGCGTGGAGGGAACACCTACGGGGACGGACGGCGGGGTAATCTTGATGGACCCTGCAGAGATTGAGACTTCCGCAGGGGCCTTGCCTGCGAGCACGGCGATGGCGTGCTCGTATTGCGCGCGCGCCACGTCATAATCAATCAACTGCGTGCGAGTGGTTTCAAGCTGCGTCTGTGCCTGGGCAACGTCTGAGCCCGACGCCACGCCGCTCCGAAACCGGTCCTGCGTTAGCTTCAGGTAATCCTGATAGGACTTAACCGTAGTTTCCAGCAGTTCTTTCTCGCCATCCGTCCCGCGCAGCTCAAAATAATCATCGGCCAGCTCAGCCTGGTAGGAAAGGCGGGCGTTTTCCAATTGCGCGTCGCTCAATTGCGCAGCCGCCGCGCTGGACATAATGCTGCGCCGGATGCTCCCCCAGGTATCGGCCTCCCAGGAGACGCTGAGGGGCAGGTCGTAGGTGGTGGTGTCCTTGCCGAGATTGGTGTTGTTGCTATTTCCGAGATTGGTGGAAGTCCGATTGTTGACAATGGTGGGATCGACGGCGACGGTGGGGTAAAGGGCGGAGCGGGCGATGCGCACCGCGAACTTGGCCTCGCGGAATTGCGCTTCCATCTCCTTGATATTCTGGTTGGAAACGCTCACCTGCTCTTCCAGATTGTTCAACTCGGGATCGCTGTAGATTTCCCACCATTTGCCTCGCGTCATGGCGTCGCTGGGCTGAGCGGTCTTCCACTCGGAGGCCTGCGGAGAGTTATCGGGCGGCATTTCCTTGTACGCCGGCGGGGTGGGGGCCGGCGGACGGCTGTATTTTGGGCCCACCATGCAGGATGAAACGCCTAGGCAGAAAGCAGCAAGCAGTAAGCAGAAGGAAAATTTGAGCATAGGTTTTATTCTTCTGTGCCGGTGGCGAGTCGCCGGGCAGTTTCGGGATCCAGCCCCCGAAGGCGATACCACCAACTCTGAATTCGGTCGAAATAGAGATAGACGACGGGAGTGGTATAAAGGGTCAGCAACTGGCTCACCATCAACCCTCCAATGATGGCATAACCGAGGGGGCGGCGAAACTCCGATCCCATACCGGTGCCAATGGCGAGCGGCACGGCCCCCAGCGCGGCCGCCATCGTGGTCATCAAAATGGGGCGAAAGCGCAGCAGGCACGCCTCGTAGATGGCATCATGGGAAGATTTCCCTTCCCCGCGCTCCACGGAAAGAGCAAAATCAATCATCAAAATGGCATTCTTTTTCACAATGCCAATGAGCAGAATAATTCCGATGATGGCAATCACCGTGAGCTCGGTGCGCGTGACCAACAGCGCCAGCAGCGCGCCGACACCCGCGGAGGGCAACGTGGAGAGGATGGTCACGGGATGAACGTAGCTCTCGTAAAGAATGCCGAGCACCAGGTAGACGGAGATCAGCGCCGCGGCAATCAGCAAAGGCTCGCTGGAAAGCGAATCCTCATAGGCCTGGGCGTTGCCCGCGAAGCCCGTATGGATGGTGGAGGGCAAGCCGATCTGCGTGGCCTTGGCCAGAATGGCGTCCGCAGCGTCACCCAGAGCCACTCCCGGCTGAAGATTGAACGAGACCGTAACGGAGGGCGAAAGGCCCTGGTGATTGACCGCCAGCGGCGCCGTAATGGTGCTAAAGTGCGCGAAGGCGCTTAAGGGAACTTCCTGCCCGTTCGGATCATAAGCGTAAATCTGATTCAGGAAGAGGGGGTTTTGCCAGAACTGATGCCCCACCACCATCACCACGTAATATTGGTTGAGCGTCGTGTACATGGTGGAGACCTCGCGCTCTCCAAAAGCATCGTAGAGAATATTATCCAGGAGTTGCGAGGAGATTCCGAAACGCGAGGCGGTAGCCCGGTCGACCTGCACGTAGCTTTGCAGGCCGCTGTTCTGCTGGTCGGTGTTCACATCCACAATCAGGGGGATTGTCCTTAATTCCCGCAACATGCGCGGACCATAAACTTCCAGGTCCTTGAGGTTGTCGCCGCGCATGGTGAACTGATATTGGGCCGCGCTGGATCGCCCGCCCACGCGGATGTCCTGTGAAGACTGCATGTAGAGCGTCGCACCCGGCACCACGGCCAGTTTCGGACGCAAACGGGCAATCACCTGGTCGGTACTAATCTTCCGTTCGTTGATGGGCTTCAACGAAACGAACAATCGAGCCTGGTTGATGGCCCCGCCCCCCGGCCCGCTTCCACCCGTGAACCCGCTCGCCGCATCCACCGCCGGGTCATCCTTTACGATGTCGATCATCCGCTGCAAAATCTTGTCCATCGCCTGGTAGGAGGTGTCCTGATCGGCAATGATGGACCCGCTCAAGCGCCCATTATCCTGCTGGGGAAAGAATCCCTTGGGAACGTAAGTGTAGAGATACACACTCAGTGCGATGGTACCCAATAAAACAGCCAGGGTCGTGGCCGGGTAACGCAGGATGACGGACAGGGTTCGGCCATAAAACCGCACCACCCAATTGAAAGCACTCTCGGAAATCTGGTAGAGCTTCCCGTGCTCCTCGTGCTGGCGAAGCAAATGGGCGCACATGGAGGGCGTGGCCGTCAGCGAGACAATAAGGGAGACCACAATAGCCACGGAGAGGGTCACGGCGAATTCGCGGAACAAGCGGCCCACAATCCCACCCATCAGGAGAATAGGAATGAAGACCGCCACCAGCGAAACGCTCATGCTGAGCACCGTAAAGCCGATTTCCCTCGCGCCTTGAAGCGCCGCCTCAAAGGGTGCCATCCCCTTTTCCAGGTAGCGGGTGATGTTCTCGATCACCACGATCGCATCATCCACCACGAATCCTGTGGAGATGCACAAGGCCATCAAAGAGAGATTGTCGATGCTGTATCCCAGCATATACATCACACCGAAAGTTCCAACCAGGGACACCGGAACGGCGACGCTGGGGATGAAGGTGCTTCGGGGGCTCCGCAGAAAGACGAAAACCACCAGGATCACCAGGAGCACCGAAATGACCAGCGTCCGCTCCACATCCCGCACCGAAGCACGGATGGTCTGCGTCTGGTCCATGGCGTATTGCGTCTCAATGGTGGGGGGAATGTCCGCTTTGAGTTGCGGCAGCATGTCATGTACGCGATCGACCGTGTCAATGATGTTGGCGCCGGGCTGGCGAAAGATCACGAGCATGATGGAAGGCTTGCCGTTCGTGTAACCGGAGGACATGATGGTCTGCGGCCCTGGCACCACCTCAGCGATATCCGACAGATGAACGGCCACGCCGTTGCGGTAAGCCACGATGAGCGGCCGATAATCCACCGCGTCGAAGAGTTGATCGTTGGCTCCCACCTGCCAGGTGCGGTGCCCGTCCGAAAAAGACCCTTTGGGCGTATTGGAATTGGCATTGCTCAGCACGCCGCGGACTTGTTCCAGCCCAATGCCATATTTGTTGAGAAGGGTGGGATTCAGCTCCACGCGCACGCCCGGCAGCGCCCCGCCGCCTACAAAAACCTGACCCACGCCGCTCACTTGCGAGAGCTTCTGCGCCATAATCGTGGAGGCGTAATCGTAAATCTGGCTCTTGGTCAGGATGTCGGAGGTCAAAGCAATGATCAGGATGGGGGAATCCGCCGGATTCACCTTGCGGTAGGTGGGATTGCTGGGAAGGTTAGTGGGCAGATAACCCCGCGCGGCATTGATAGCAGCCTGCACATCGCGCGCCGCCGCGTCGATGTTGCGGTCCAAATTGAATTGCAAAGTGACGCTGGACGATCCGAGCGAACTCGAGGAGGTCATTTCGCTGACCGCCGCAATGCGCCCGAACTGGCGCTCCAGCGGCGTGGCCACCGACGAGGCCATAATCTCCGGACTCGCCCCGGGCAGGGCTGCGCTGACGGAAATGGTGGGAAAATCCACCTGGGGGAGCGGAGAGACCGGCAGCATACGAAACGCCACGGCTCCCGCCACGAAAATGGCAATCGCCAGAAGCGTGGTGGCGATCGGTCTGCGGATGAATGGCTCTGAAATATTCATGAGTTGTAGCGGCGGTCTCCGACCGCCGTCATCGACCAGAGATCGACGCTACAATTTACGGCGCCGCGTATAAAAATAATTTACTCCGCCGGCGCCAGGTCTCCACCCATATTCACTTCATGCTTCTTGGAGAAGCGCTGCGCCAGGCGATCAAACCAGAGATAAATAACCGGAGTTGTGTAGAGCGTCAGGAGCTGGCTCAGCAGGAGTCCACCCACCATGGTGATGCCCAGCGGGCGCCGAAGCTCTGACCCCATGCCCGTGCCGAGCGCCAGGGGAACGCCGCCCAGCAATGCCGCCATGGTGGTCATCATGATGGGCCGGAAGCGCAGCAGGCAGGCTTGGTAGATGGCATTGACGGGCGTCATTCCTTCTTTGCGTTCCGCCTCCAGAGCGAAATCGATCATCATGATGCCGTTTTTCTTCACAATCCCGATGAGCAACACGAGACCTATGAGGGCAATCACGCTGAAATCCGTCTTTACGATCATCAGTGACAGCAGTGCGCCCACACCGGCGGAAGGCAGCGTGGAAAGGATGGTAATGGGGTGAATGTAGCTCTCGTACAAAACCCCCAAA
>JASHTO010000032.1 GCA_030040515.1 Terriglobia bacterium | reverse complement strand
AAACAAGGAGAGGTGAGTGCGAATTTTGCGCTGAAGTTCCTGCTTTAGTGTGCGAGCAGCGGGGATCCTGGCCTTCGCGCGGGGCTCGTACACCACCCGTTTTCCCGTGGAAATCAGGATTCGCATTGGTACATAAAAATCGTCGCTCGCTCCCGGGATGTGCGGGAACAGTGACCGACGAACGGCCAGAACTTGCCCGTATCCCCCCAAACATGAATAGAAGCGATCTTCTGATCCCTTGATCCACCCCTCATACCGCCAATAAGAGCCTTCGCCCTCGGAAGCCGAGCTATCCGTTGGCAAGCAGACCTTTTCACCCGTCACGCAACCCACGCTGGGGTCCTGAAAATGCCGCATCAGCATTCGAAGCGTGTCGGGGCCGAGGATTGCGTTGCAATCCGTTATCAGGATGACATCACCGGGCACATCCGGGATGGTGCGGTTGAGCGTGCCCATCTTCCCGCTGCGGTCAGCTCGGTGGTTTACGGTAACACCCCGGTCAGAATACTGCTTCGCAATCGCCACTGTGTTGTCCGTACAACCATCCGACGCAACGAAAATCTGTACCCGGTCGGAAGGGTAGTCCAGCGCCAGCGCATTTTCGATTTTCCGTGAGATCCAGCGCTCTTCGTTGTGAACAGGAATGATGATGGACACCCGCGGCCACTCGGGCGGCGCCGGGAGTGAATGCCGATTTCCTTTCCGCAAACGCGAGAGCAAGTAAATCAGAACTGGATATCCAAAATACACATAAACCAGCAGCCCCGCTGACGACCAAAACAAAAGCCTCAGCATAGTCCCGTCTCCAAATCGCCCTTGTGTTTGCAATCCCGGCCGGCAGGTGTAAAGGATCGGGCGTCAAAGATACTCGGAGGATTATTCATTGACCGGTCGTCACCTGAACTTCGGCAGGCCTGGCCTGGGCTGAAGCAGAACTGATAGCGACGGCGCTTGTTCCCTCAGGCGTCGCTGGGTTTGGTTTGACCATTGGTTTTTGCCAACGCAGGAACGCCTGACGGTATGGCGGAGCAGCGTCCTGCTTTCGAAGAAAAAGCAGGTAGTAAACGCCCGCAAACACCCACAAGAAAATTCGCTGCTGTATTTTCGCGAAGCGAAGCCAGGCGTCACAATTGTCGGCCCCGTGCACCTCCGCTCCCGGCAATGCAGCCAGCAGATCCTCGCGCGTGGGATGACCCTGTTGCAGATGCTCTTGCAGCCACCCGGGCTGGACTCCGCGGCGTTCCGAAATCATGGCCGACAGGCCACGGTCGGACTTTTCCGCCTGGAAGAGATTATCCGCAGATGCAAGGGGGCAGGTAATAATTACGCCGCGTTTTGAAACCCGCTTGAGTTCCTCAACAAAGATCGGCCTTGCACTGCGCGGAAGATGCTCAACCGTGTCTAACGAGACGGCCGCGTCAAAGGAATCATCGGGAAAGGGCAGGCGGCAAGCATCTGCGCACACCCGCAGGGCTCCGCGACCACGGGGGTCCGCCAGCAATTCTGGCGAGCGATCCACCAGACAGATTCCCGTATCTCGTCTTCCCAGTGCCCAGGCCATTCCACCATTCCCGCCAGAGGCCACCTCGATAAGTCGTACTTTCCCGGAAGGCGCCAGCTTGTTTAATTCTGCCATGACCGTAGCATAGCGAAACCAGTAATAGCACGTGGGTGAAAGCACCGCCTCAAGCCAGCCGTACGGACGATTTGGGCGCCGGCCCAACAGCGTGAGAATCCGCATGCCGACGGCTTCCCAACCAGTGCGCAATACGGTGTCCACAAGCCGGACCGGGCCATAAGCGCGCAAGGCCTCGCGCAGGCCGCCGTGTTTCTTAAGGGCTTGACCATACTGGCCGACAATCGACTTAATCAACGCTTAGGTTCCCCTTTGGTTTGCCATTTCTTTCGCGGGATCATGCCAACTGCGCGAACGTCCTCGAAGTTGCTCCCCTTTATGGCCTTCGGCTTGCTCCTTGGCCAAATCCGCCGGCCTTTTCGTACCCGAGTGTTCTGAGATCAAGGTTTCATAGAGGTGCTGAAATTGATCCGCAATTACTTTCCAACTGTAGGATTTTAGTACCAGTTGGTGCCCGCGCTCCGCTAAGGCAAGTCGAAGCCCTGCATCCCCCAACAGCCGCGCTGCGGCTTCGGCATATTTCTCCGGGCCGTCCGCGAGAAACACTTGCTTCCCATGCTCCACATCAATGCCTTCGCAGCCGAGGGAATTCGACAGGATAGTCTTCCGCATTGCCATGGCTTCCAGGAGCTTCAGAGCAATTCCTCCACCGGTTTCCAGGTAATTCAACACCAGCGATGCGCGCCGCACATAGGGCCGAACATCCGGCACCGGACCTGTCATGGTAACGCCGGGCGTCTGCTCCCCAAGACTTTTCAATTCATCAGGCACCTTTCCGACCACATCCAGCTTCGCTTCCGGCGATTTGGCTCGGATTTGCGGCATGATCTCCGCCAGCAACACGCGCAAATTATGCTGCTTGGGCTTCCAATCGAAGCTCCCGGTCAAGACCATCCGGAAGGGTTCTTCCGGAATCTCGGGTGCAGAATTAAAGTACTCGGTATCCACGCCGGAGGGGATGACCTCGATTCTCGCTTCCGGTGCAACCGCCTGCAGGTGGGCGGCGTCGGCTTTGCTCACCGTCACGCATCGGTCGAAGCGCGCGGCAGACTCCGCCTCAAATCTTCGCACCCGTGGGGCGCACCATCTCACGTAAGCCCGCTCAACCCAGCCATGGGCGGTCTCTGCATGGCGTTCCCAGATTTTGTATTGGGCATTGTGCTCTCGAAATACCGTTGGCAGCCCGCCGGCATAGCGGCGATAGGCAGCCATGTTCAGGGTGTGAAACTCCACTACCTTCGGTTTTCGCTCAGCGATCACTTCGCGAATCAGGTTACCTGCATCCGGATACCAATATTTTGCGCTGGTGCCGGGAAGTGACGATCCCAGCCCTTGGATCAGCCGGTACAGAGTTCTGCCCGGCGGCCGGTTGTAGACGTGAAGGTCGGGGAACAGGCCGCGAAACTCTTCCGCCGCTCCTTTTTCGTTGCTGTCAGCCAGGGAAACAACAATCACTTCATGCTTCCGCGATAGATATTTGATCGGATTGAAAAATCCGATCCGCCCGCCATCGGTCGGCGGGTAGGGGATGAACGGAAATATATGCAATAACTTCATTTGAATTCAGAACCCCGTCATATAGGTAAGATTTCTGGGGCGTGTTCCGGTCGGCTTGGCCGGAACGCCGCTCACGATCGCGTAAGGCTCAACATCCCGTGTGACCACTGCTCCAGCCGCAACCGCAGCTCCCTCGCCGATACTCACCCCGGGCAGCACGATGGCGCGCGCGCCAATAAAAACGCGGTCCGCGATCGCCACCGGCGCACCTACCGCACGGAAGTCAGCGGCCTGAAGATCGTGTTCCAACGTCAAGATCACGCTTTGAAATGAAACACTGACATTTGCTCCAATCGTTAACGGAAACCTCCCGTCCAGAACAACGCCACGGTTGATCACCGACCCTTCGCCGATTGTTATCCTTCGCGGTCCACCAAGGATTAGGCATCCTGCTTCGATTTTTGCTCCCTTCCCGAGTTTCATTCCGAAAATCGCGCGATAGCATGTGACGCGAAGGATATTTGTGGGGAGGCATCCGGTCAGACGGAGAGCGAAATCGCGGAGGGGCCGGACAAATCCCTTGGCCTTCCAGAGCATCCCTTTCAGGGAAAACACCGGCCATTTTGCATCCTCTTGCCAAGCCGCCGATGAAAGCGGAACTCTAGCCTGCGGCATAAAACCCCCTCGGTGAAAGAGGTCGTGAACCCATCGGAGCGCGCTGCGTAACTCGCATGGTAATTTGGCGCTTCAGCAGTCCACCGGGGCTATCCAGCCACGCGGGAAAAGCCAGATCACTGCGGCCTGCTCGGTAACGCCTGAGAATCGCGGCGCCATGAAGGATTCCGCGGAGACGCATCAGAATTCGCCAGATTCCATCGCGGCATCGGTCGAAAGATCTGGTCTTCTCTCCGGCGCCATAGAGCGCGCATATTTGTTTCCCTGTTTCCATTAAGAGCTGACGGTCTGTCTGGGAGAGGCGGGCAGCGTGGTCACGGTCTCCCGCCTGAACCCGCCCGATTTTCAGAAACCGATGTTCCCGCCCAATCTGGAGCCAGTAAACATGATCAATTGCCACACGCAGGGTCGGGTCCAGACGGTGCTTATCCGTCACGCCGCGGCGGAAGAACACCGTAGGTTGCGAGATAATATACCCACGCAGTGCGCGGGTATATTTGAACTTGGGGAAGCACCAGATCATCTGGAGGCCGCTGTCCTCGGAGATCATGGCCACTTCACCGTGCACGATATCGACCTCGGGATGGGCTTTGAGGGCGGCAACTGACGTGCTGATAACCTTGCGATCGAAGTACACGTCGTCAGAATTGAGCCAGCCCACGACTTCACCTTTTACACGATCGAATCCCTTATTCAACGCGTCCGCATGTCCCCGGTCGGGCTCAGAGGTCCAATCGAACCTATATCCCGGGCCGTGATCGCGACCAGCCCAACCCCTCAGGAGTTCAACCGTTCTATCTGTGGAGGCACCATCAATCACAATTTGCTGGATGGGTCGGTGATGCTGCAATTCCACTGAGCGCAGGGTTTCCTCCAGGAACTTTGCCTGGTTAAAAGACGGCGTGACAATACTGACCAGCGGCCCGGAACTCAACCTCAACCTCCCTTTCGATGAAATATTGAATGATCGCCGGGCTCACGCACTGGCGCGGGCGGGAGCTGGCGGTTAATTCACCGCAGGCATGCAAATTATGCCGATCGTCGAAGTGTCGCTGCCGCTGCTGGATGTAATCACCGCCTTGGATTTTTCCGGCACGACCTTGTAGGTATTTCCCGTGACGCTCGGCCCCAGGGTGCAAACCGGGGCCGTAGAGTAAGGCGTCCCGAAGGTGAAGGTTACAGTGCCACCGGAGAAAGTGAGCGTCTTAGCGGTAATTCCGTTGGGGGAACCAGAAATCCCCAGTGTTCCGTTAACTGCGGGGATGTTTAGAGTTGGATAATTGCCGTTCCCCGCTTCATTTGGGGTGAAATTAATCGCGCCGGCACCGCCGTTGGTTTGAAACGTAAGGCCAATGCCGCTGGCCAGCGCAACGTAGGGATTTGCCGCGCCGCGGTGGCTGATTAAGAGTTGCGACACGCTATTGCTCGAGGTGGTCTGCCCGTTCAATCCCCAAAAGTCTTTGGAGTTTCCGGACCCATAGAAGGTGTCAAAGTACAAGAGAGGGGATCGGTTATATGAGCCGGAAGTTCCTGGCGCCGGGTTGGTCAATGAATATCCCTCACCGAAGCTACCCGAGTACACAAGGCCGTTAACGCCGGAAAAGTTTGAAAACAAGATGGAATATGGAACTAAATACTGTGATGTGCTGCTAAAGTTTTCAGATCGTTTCGTATTGTTATATGCGATGAATTGAACCGATCCTACACCTGTCATTTTTGCGCTAGTTCCTAGGGCAATCGATGTCCCTCCATTCCGGCACTCGTCCTCCCCTCGAATCGCGTACACATTGTCCGTAAGTTGAACATTGTTGCCGACATTCAGCCAAGTATTACTTCCGGTTGCTTGCGCGCAATTGTCTTCAAAAATCCATCCAAATTCCCCATGGTAAAGGTACATCAAACCGCTCGTCGATTGGTTGTCAAATGAAATTCCGGTTTCCCCAACGTCAGGTTGAACTATCACATTGTCCCATCGTTGGTAGCCAAAGCTATTTTGATTCGTCGTGCCGCCGGAGTTACTAAATTCAATTGCTGTGGTGCTGTATCCGAAGTCGCAATTCACAACATGCAGCCGCTCGGTAGAATTCTCGAGGTTATCAATGCGCACGGCTACGCCCTTGGTTCCTCGAAAGTTATAGACCATCACGTCTTCAATATTTAGACCATAGATGTCCCCGACGTGCAGTCCCACACCATTGTGGGACGACGCGCCGTTGCCCCATAACATGAAGCCGCTGATTGTTCCGCCGCCCATCGAATACGTAAATGGGTTGGATTGAATGCGCCAACAATCACCATTAATGGTACAGGTGACGAATAGAGATTGAATTCCTGGCCCGATGACCGAGACAAATGGACTTTTTATAACAATCTCAGTAGTCTGTGTCACATTGCCGTTAAACCCGCGAAGGTCAATAATTCCACAAGGGTATGTATTGCCCGAGGGATTGTCTGTGCACGTCGGAAGCCCCTTGTAGGCCGCCATCACCTTTGCCCCGAAGTCGGAGCCGGGTTCCGTTCTCGCATCGATGATAGTCGAACCGTTGCCGAGGGGTCGAGTTGCTGTCATGGGTGCGCTGATTGCTGCGTCGTGAGCAAGTGCGAGGCTACGCTTTCCCGCGATTTGACCTAACCCTGGCGCAGCAGCCGCAAGCAGACCGATGGTGGCCATTATCAGGGGCACCACGCTTTTCACAATTTCTCCCTACCCTCCCAGAGCGGTACAAGCCATGTCCTATGACCGGTGCAAGGGCCCCCTCAACAACCAGACAGCTTGGCCATCGTCAGAATCCGTCCAGTCCATGATCATCAACACTCCTGCGCTTAAAGAAGATCGCGTCAACCTGGAGCAGTCGGCCGCTTTTTTTTCCAACGAGCCCGGGTATCAATCCCCATAGTTCAAAATCCATGGCGTGCAGGTATTCGGTCATGGGTTGGAAAAGCGTTTCACCTTCGTAGAGTGGCAGCAAGGAGAGCTCAAGTTGCAATCCTGCAGTCCGTCCGAGCATTTTTTGCGCGCCCTCCAGGACTTTCATTTCATACCCCTGGACGTCAATCTTCACGAAAATGGAATTGCCGTCCGTCAGAAAGCGTGGGGTTAGGCTGTCGAGAGTGGCGACGGGCACGGCCTCTGTGGCTACAAATCCCGAATCGGGATCGGCTTCCAGATGGGAGGCCAGCATGGGCAGAAGGGAACTTGATACCGAATTCCCAGAAACATGAATCTCCATTTGTCCGACCCGGTCACCGACCGCCATGCGTTCCGCAACCGTCCACTTGGAATCACCGCGGGCGACGCGGCAGAGCTGCGAATATGCTTCGGCAGTCGGTTCGATGGAGATGATCCTTCCGGCAAATCCTGCCTCGCGCAGATTCCTTGCAAATTGCCCGGTGTTTGCCCCTACGTCCAGGACCGTGTCCACTTGATGCGTGGATATCATACGGATAATCTGTGCCCACTGGGATAATTCCGGCCGGAATCGAGTCAGTTCCCAACCGAGTTTCCTGAGCGTTTTGCGGACGAAGCGCTTCATTGGGCGATCCATTGCTCGATTTCAATACCCTCCGATTGAAAAACGCGACAGCTTCAAGGTCAGAAGATAGCCGGATAAAGCGAGTCCGATGGCAGCCGTGAGAAGCAGGAGGCTCTGGGTTGTTGGGATCAGCAGTTGCCGTCTCCAGACATAACCGAGCACAGCCGCAACGGCTGCGCCCAGGATGGGTTTTTCCAGAGAGCGGCTGAAGGGATGCAAACCGTAAATGCGCCAAATCTCGAAAGTGCCCATTCCAGCAGAGATGGACCGGGAAATTGTAACGGCGAGCGCTGCGCCGGACATCCCCCATCGTGGAATTAGGAGCACGCACAGGGTGATGACCACCAGCCCTCCGGCCATCCCATTCGCCAACACCAGCCAGGGCTTCCCGATCATCGAGAGCAAGGTGTTGTTGCAACCTGCGGCGCCGTCGGCCGCAAAACCTGCTACCAGTACAGCCAACGCTGTTGCTCCCTGGGAATAGCTCGCGCCGAAGAACCTGGTGATCAAAGGCCCGCTGAAAATTACCAGAACCACGGCCAACGGTAAAGTCCATGTAAGCCCGATTACGGATGAAGTTTTATATAGCTTTTCAATTGATCCGAAATCAGACTTCCCAAACAGTCGGCCCACCTTCGGGCCAAAGGCGTATTCCATCCCGGCGCGCGCCAGCAGCAGAACAAGAGTAAAGCGAAAACACGCGGCGTATATGCCCGAATCGCGAATTGAAGCCAGGGCGCCCACCAGGAGGATATCGATGCCCATGCCGGAGGCTATAAAATTCTGGATCGAATAGAAGACAAAGGGCAACGCATAGCCGGACCATTCCCTGGTTAATGCTCGGGGCACAGCGACGGCAGGTGGCGCATCTCGCAGGAGAGTCCGCAACACCGTGAGTGCTATCGTGGTCAGCACCAGCGCACTGAACAACACGCTGCCCACCGCTGCGGCAATTTTTTCGCGAAAGCACCAAAGCAACGCGAAGGGCAGGGTCAAACGGAGAAGCGGGTATAAGATCTTCTCGAGAACCACTCGGGTCCTGACCGCCTGAAGTGCCAGAATCGCTTGCAGGATAATGGTCTGAAGAGCCAGCGCGGGAACCGTCAGCAAGATAACCGTCGAAAATGGCGTCAATCCTGCCAGCTTGGTGCCGTTCAGCAGCCCACCCCGCAGCACTACATAAGTCGCAAGTCCTAAAATGGCCGAAATCAGTAAACCCCAACGAGCGGCATAGCGAATTACCGATCGGACCAGGGGCTTGTCTCCGCTACCGAGATAGTAGGCCACATACCGGGCAACTGTGTAATCCATTCCGATGGCCCCCAGCCCGCCTGCAAACGTTACTACCACCAGGACGTTCGAATAGATTCCAAACCCATCCGGTCCCAACCAGCGGGCAAAGATAATCCCGATCAGCATAGTGAGCACGCCGGAAACAGCCAATCCCGACGCGGAGAAAGCGGTCCCAGATAGGAAGGCGCTGATATGCTCTGCAGCGGTCTGGTCCTCATCAACTAACACAGTGCTCAATTCCTGGCCGTCCACTCGCCTGCATTCAGGCTTTTCGGGGTACTGGCAGCAAGACTACCGACTCCCAACCAAAACAAGAACCCGACCTGCGGAGCCCAAAGAATGCAATGATCAAAGCATTCCCCCACCAGCATCCCGACAATGCCGGCCGCAACCCCAAATGCAAATGCGTGCTGGAACCAGTCCGAAGAGTGCAATTGTCGTCTCGCCTCACGATATCCAGTCCATACAACTCCAAGGAAGGTTCCGAGCCCCAGGATTCCCGCCTCGGCGAGCAGTTCAAAATAGATGTTATGAGCCTCCAACTGGACATTGGGGTCCGCGCCTGGAATGTTAACCACAAATTGGTCGAAGAGATCGGTTAGCGTGCCGATGCCAACGCCGTGTATGGGTGAAGACAGGAAATAGCTCCAAGCCGCGCCCCAGAGGTAGAGCCGGCCTAATACGCTCATGTCACTTGAATAATCAGAAAAATGGCGGGGATCCCATCCTTGAAGAAGTCGGTAGCCAACGATTCCAAAAAATGCGGAGGCCAGACACAAGAGAACAATTTGTCGACGCGTTTTCGCGAAATGCCAAATGGTATAGGTAATCATTACTGCGAAGGCCAGATACCCTCCACGGCTTTGGGCAAGAATCAGGGCAATGAATCCAATAGCCACAGTACTCCCCCCCAGCCATTTCCAACGCGCCTCATCGCCCATGAGCCAGCACGCTAGCCCGAAAGGTATGATGAGGTTCACATAAGTGGCCAGATGGTTGGGGTGACCGAGAAAGGATGCAATGCGCCCCGTCTCCTCGATTCCCATCAGCGCCTCTTCGTGGCCGCCATACAGAAAATGCCAAATAGGAGTGTAATTTCCCACAAATCGCTGAACCAAAGCGAAAAGTCCTACAAATAGTGTTGACCAGAAGAGAGCAAGCAACATCTTTCGCCGGCGTTCAGGGAGGGTAAGCCAGTCCAACATCAAAATATAGAAGGCAACATAACTACCAATGAAGAATATGCCGCGAAGCTCCACACGAGTCTCTCCAGGTGTGCCGAACAACAGGGATATGAACAGGCAAGCAATAAACAAACATGCGGCTTTCGTGATGGCAGGCCGCCAAAGTTTCCGAAAGTCGAGCTGTCCGCTGGAAAATCGGCCCAGGAAATAACCGATGACCACGAGCAAACGAACCGCCACGGCGATGTCGCGGATGGGGACGTCACCTCCCAGCGTGTAGTCCAGCGGCAGAAAGAAAACCAGCGCCAGCAGGAGGGTTTCATTCGCCATAAACGCGAGGATAAAGATGGCCGCTGCTGCCAGCAGGGCGAGCATCCATGGTGAAATAAATCCCAGCCCTACGATGCTGGCCGCGGCGGCGCCGAGAAGTACGGTGACCCATAAGCCCGGGTGAATGGCTGCGTCGTTGCGAGCCAGGGATTCTGTGTGCATCGAATTTCAGTCCTGGAATGGTGCTTGCTCGGGGGCCTCGTAGGCAAGAAGAGTGATTATACCGGGAATTTGTTACACGTCAGTTTTGCCGGGCAGGCCAATAGCATAAGGCTCTAAGAATCCGATTTGTGTTTCAGTTGTAGCGCGGCTGCCCTAAGTCTGCCGGCTGACGGATCGCGGGTGGGGACACCCGCACTACAGAATTCAAACTGAGATCGCCTGAGGCTGGGAGCGTGCGCCGGCTTCTATTCTGCGGACGAGTTCCAAATCCGCTTCCACCATCATTTTGATGAGTTCCTCGAACCTTACTTCGGGCACCCAGCCGAGTATTTCGCGGGCTTTGGTGGCATCGCCGCACAGCAAGTCGACTTCGGCAGGGCGGATGAGCTTGGGATCGATTTCGACGTAATCCTGCCAATTCAATCCCGCAGCTTTAAACGCCACCTCCAGCAATTCTCTAACGCTGTGGGGCTTTCCCGTGGCCAGCACGAAATCCTCGGGTTTAGGGTGCTGAAGGATCATCCACATGGCGCGCACGTAGTCCCCTGCGAAGCCCCAGTCGCGCTTGGCATCGAGATTACCCATCAGGAGCTTCTTGGCCAGGCCACACTTGATCTTGGCCACCTGATAAGTCACCTTGCGCGTGACGAATTGCAGGCCGCGACGCGGTGACTCATGATTGAACCCGATTGCCGAGCAGGCATACATGCCGTAGCTCTCGCGATAATTCACCGTGATGTGGTAACCAAAAACCTTGGCGACGCCGTAGGGGCTGCGCGGATGGAACGGTGTCTTTTCCGTCTGAGGAGTTTCGCGGACCTTGCCGAACATTTCAGAACTGGATGCCTGAAGGAATCGCGCTTTGGGGTAGTGCTTACGGATGGCTTCCAGGACGCGAATTACGCCGAGGCCAGTCACGTCTCCGGTCAGCACGGGCTGGCTGTAAGAGACGGGGACGAAGCTCTGCGCGGCCATGTTGTAAACTTCGTCGGGCTGCACGGCGCTGATGACTCCGTCTAACGAGGACTGGTCGGTCAGGTCGCCTTCTACCAGCTCGAGGTCGTGTATGAACGGGGCAATCCGCTCGAACTTTTCCACGCTGCTGCGGCGAATCAGTCCGTAAACCTTGTACCCCTTGCTGAGCAGGAATTCCGCCAGGTATGAGCCGTCCTGGCCGGTTGCTCCCGTGATCAATGCACGCATCATTTCTCCAGTTTGCTTGAATTTCTTAGCATGGCTGTTCGCGCCACTTCGCGAATCCAGAGCACGTTGAAAACTCTAACTCAACTGCGGACTATTTGTCGGAAACCCAAAACTCCGCCCTGTCACTTACAGTGGTGTTTGTGACCTAACCGGCGACGTTTCAACAGGTTATGCTGTCGTCTCACAAATTACGGGTGAATCATCCTATTGCCAGATGGAAAAGTCGCTGAACATAACCGAAGATAGCTGAAGCACACTGCAGTACACAGAACCCTATTCATTATCCTCTGACTTCCTCACCTTTGTATTTACTCTTGGAATATCAACAGTCGGCTCTCGATCGTGCTGGAACCCGTTTCGAGAGCTCCATGGAATTGCCACTTTGACGGTGTGATAGATTTCCTGTGCAAGGATCTTGCCTGGATCGTGGGGATCGGTTTGCTCCCACTTTATTCGGCCGAATAGCCACGCCACGCCACACGCAAAGGCCAGCATTGCCCCCAGGAGTGTAATGATCGTGCGAGGGGGATATGATTTTTTTTCGGGAAGGTTCGGAGGGTCGAGTACTTTCACAGTCGGAATTTCTTTCGCTTCTTGCACCTTGGCTAGTTCGTATTCCTGTGTCAGTGTCTCAAATACGGTTTCCTCGATCCTGGTATTGCGGTATAGGTCCTCATACTTGACCCCGAGCAGGGGCAATTTGCGGATCGAGGGATAAAGTGAATCGGTGGTGGACCCTTTTCCAGTTGAAGAGGTATCGTCCTGTCCGCCGACTTTTCGAAGTTGATCCTGCAGTGCGTCGACGCGAGCTTGCAGGGTGCGAACGCGAATGTTAGTGTCCGCATAAATTTGCCTGAGCCCCTCCAACTCCGATTCTGCGGCAATGAGCTGACCCTGAAGAGTGGCGGCAGCATCGACCATGGCTTTGCCTTGTTCCTTGATGTCAATGGTCGTGTTCTTGCTCGCATATTGGCTGAACTCTTTTTCGGACGCCTCCAAGTCCTTGCTGACGGTTTGCAACCGTCCTTCCAGGAAGATTCGTTCGCGACGCGCCGAGGAGGTGCTTACCTGGGCCACCAGGCGGTTCAGCTCATCAATGTAAGCTTGCGCCATTCCCTGGGCTCTTTGCGGGCTTTCGCAGCGCCAAGACCAACCGCACTTATCGGTCACGGTAATCGTGATAATTTGGCTCTTTCGATCGATGGAAACGTCAGTCCGTTTATCCAGAATCTTGCGAGCATCTTCTATTCGATGGACCCCGTAGACCTTTTCCAGGTCAAATCGTCGGATGACATTTTCCTCTGCAGACCAACTGGAAAGAATGCCCGCCAGGAGGTCGCTGTTGCTCCTCATCCCGAGCAGTTGGCTGGCAATTCCACCCAGATTGGCCGCCCCACCGGTCAAGGCTGACGCAGCCATAGCAAGTCCGGAGGCTGACTGGTTGTCGGGTGGCATCAAACGCGCCACGGATTGGTATCGGTTGGGGATCAGAAGGGCAAAAAAGGCAGATAGCACGAACCCCACTCCCGCAACGCGGGCCAAGAACCGGCGGTTCTCCCAGATGAGGCGAAGTTGGGCAACAGTCTCCCCGCCAGGGAAGGGAGTTGTCGGATCCTGGTCAATCTCAGGTCCGGGAGTAAGCACCTCGCCGTTCCCCGGCCCCATCGAGATGGATGCTTCGAGGTCAGAAAGGTCGGCGGGGGTTTTAGGATTCGTTCCCTTCATATCGATCCTGCTTGCGGCCTAAGTGCCATGGGGTGAAGGGCTCCATTCGCAGGCCGCCATATTCCTGTAAACACCTTGTGTTGCGTGTCCTCTCCCTACCGACGCTCACCGGCGATTCATTGCCCTCGTTCCCCACATCGGCTTCTGTCGTAAAAGGCCATTTGGGTCGTCCGTGAAGGGTTTCCTGTCGTCTTAGCGATTACCAGTTCAGTAGTTTACCATAACGAGAATCTCCACCCCCCTACTCTCTCGGGTGTTCCTCTCACGGGATAATCGCAGCGGTGATCGCTCCCGCCTCGGCGATCTGCGCCAGCGCGATGACGTTCTTCCACCGCGTGTCACCCATCACCGGCTTCTCCGGCACCACGATCGTGTCGCCCGGGCGAACCATGGCCGAAAGGATATTACTTGACCACCAGCCTCCTTGATGCCGGCTGGTGATTTCCCCGTCCGCGCGCACAATAAATACATTGCTGCGGTCGGCCAGCCGGGTTGGCCCGCCACCTTGAGAGAGATACCAGCCGGCATTTTTTCCAGGTACATAGGTCACGGCATTGGAGTTGTAAACCTGTCCAATCACCAGCACCATTCCTGGCTCCTTGGGAATCTCCAGCTCATCTCCGTCGCGCACCTCGATGTCCTGCGAGGAATTTTCAAACCCCTTCAGGCCAGGGCGCATACGAACCACCATTCGGCCGGTAACGGGAGCGCGCCGCAGGGCCTCCAGGGCGTGTTGCTGCTGCTGTGCCGCCTCCTGCGTGAGTTGGGCTTGCTCGGAGCCCGTGGTTTGCAGCGAGGTCTTTATCGTGGTGCCTTCCTGCTCCATACGCTGGATGAGGTCGTCCCGGCTCTTTTCCTGGAGATCGCGAACCGACCTGCGCGTAAAGATAGCGCCTTGGGGGAAGGCGGTGGGCAACAAGCCGCCGGCGCGCTTTATGACGGAGCTTAAACGCTCTCCCGGCCGTATGCCGTAGACGCCCGGATTCTTGAACTCACCTTTCAAGGTGACCGACGCACCAAGATCTTTCCAGCCCGGAAGTTGCGGGACGGTAAGAACGTCTCCATCCTTAAGACGGAAGTTCGAATTGGGATTATTGGACAGCGCCAACAAATCTACGTGCTGGTGCTCGCCTCCCGGGGGGGCGCCTGTGACCGGGTAGTACCGCGTCAAATCTCCATTTGACAGGTCCGCGCTGCGCTTTGGCCCGCCTGCCATGCTTAACAAGTCCGCCACTCGCATGTCATCGCCCAGTGGATAGCGGCCAGGACTGGCGACCTCACCGCGGATATAAGCACTGGGCGGATCGACGCGATAAGGGCTGCGGTGGACGATGATGCGGTCGCGCGGCTGGACCTGAACATTGTCCATCGGGTCAGCATCAAGGGCGTCGTTCAGATTGACATCCAGGATTTTGAGCGATCCGTCCGGCTGCAAACGGAACAATTGCGCGGAATCGAGGGAGGCGTCCGGCAACAACCCGCCGGCCTGGTAAATGGCATCGCGCAGGTGCATTTGGCCCGACGTCCGATATTGTCCCGGCTTGCGCACTTCTCCGGACACCCAGAAGATCGGTGCGGGTTCCAAATCGTAGCGCCCAAGAATGCGCACTGTATCGAGCGGAGCGAGCTTGGGCGAAGTTGCAGGGGAGGCTAGTGCCGCCTGCAAGTCGAAACTCTCAACCTCCGGCCGCCAGTCGGGAGCACGCAGCCGGATAATCTCCGCGTAGTGCTCGGCGGGTTCAGGCAGAAGGTCTTTGTAGGAGGACACCAGGTCGGTCAAGCGCATCTCCGGCGTATAGGCGTATCGTCCCGGCCTCAGGACGTGCCCCTGCAGGTAGACGGCGGAGGCGTTGTAGGAAGCGATGGGGAAGATGTGCACTGTGTCGCCGTCCTGCACCTTGAACGCCGCAAGTTGGCGCCGCACGGCTTGCGGATCGCTGGCATCGTCCAGGTTCACGCTCAACATGGTGCGCGTGTCGTGGGCTTCCAGACGCTGAACCTCAATATGCCGCAGGGCCGCGGAGGGGAGCACTCCCCCCGCCAGATCCAGCACTTCGGCGAGATTACTCTCGTCGCGCAGCTCGTATACGGCAGGCCGGCGCACCATTCCGTCGATACTCACTTGCGGACCGACGGGAGGCACCAGAAGTGTATCGCCGTTCTCCAGATTTTTCAGGTCGCCCCGAACGCCGTGCAGCAACAGATCGTATGCATCCACCTCTTCGATCAGCTCCCCGCGGCGGAAATGGCGCAAATGACGGAGTGACCCGCGCGCGGTTACTCCTCCTGCCGCAATCAGGGCATTGAGAGGCGTGGAGAGCGAGCTGACATCGTATGCTCCCTCGGAAACCACATCACCCACCACATAAACACGCACCGTGCGCAGGCGGGCGAGCGATACATCCGCAGAGACGTCGCGATACTGCGTGCGAAGCAGGCGTTGGACATCCTCCTGCACTTCGCCCAGGCTTCTGCCGCTCACCATCACCGGCCCGGCTTCGGGCAGCAACAGTCGGCCCTCGCGGTCAACCGTTCGAAAGAACCGTTGCGAAACACCTCCCCAAAGATCGATGGTCAATCCGTCGCCCGGACCCAGGACGTAATCCGGTCCGGCTGGAAGGTCCATGGGAATCCCCAAGCTTGCGCGCTCGTGGCGAAACACCTCGAGGCCAAAGCGCTCCAACCGCCCGGTGCTCGGCGCAGCCTGCATATAGAGATCGTAGAGCGACGGGATGTAGGCGTAAGGTTCCGGCATTTTCTCCATCACCACGGGCTCGGGGCTTAAGCTTGATTTCGGCTGGCGGGTTGAGACCATGCTTCGTGGCATCTGCCGGTAGGGGTTTTCGGGTAGAACCGGGGGAATGTCCGCCGTCACATCTCCAAGCTCGGCGGCTTGGAGTGGCTCCGCTTGCGCGTTTGCGCGAGGTTGAGGAGTGGTGGAGGTAATACTGGCAGTCATGAGGGAATTCGACAAATCGGGCCGCTGCTGCAGGTCAGGAGGGGGCCCCGTCATCTCCGGTTGCGATGCCGTTAGAGCGGGGCTAGGGGACTGCTCCGGGCGATTGGAAGGGGTAGGGCAGCCCTCCTCATCCAGGTAAGGGTCGCACCCCTGCTCCGAGGGTTCCAATTCCTCCTCCCCGGTCATTGTAGGCCTACTTGTCTGCATTTGACAATTCGCCAGGTTATTTGCAGAGTTATTTTCAGAGTTAACTTCGGGTCCGCACGCCACCTGGGGAGCGATCGGCATATTTGCCATTTCCGTGTTCGTCGCATGCGCCAGGCGCTCCGCCTTGGCACGCATCATGAGTTCCTGCTCTTTCCCCTTCGCCGATTGGGGATTCATCTCTGGCGTTAAGTAACCGTACCGCTGCAAAAGGCGAGTGGCCAGACCCCGGAAGCGCGCGTCGTTGTCCAGTCGATCCAGAATCGCCGCATCCGTCATATCTTCTTCGGCGATAATTTGTCCCCGCTCGATTGCCTGTTTGGCCATCAGACGCTTCAGTTCCACCATCAAGCCAGGGTCTTTTTTTAGCACCTCGCGGATTTCATCGGCCGAAGCGGAAACCATCTCCAGATTATCCGTGGCCCAATCGCTGATGCGTTCCTGCTGCGGTTGCGCCTCCGTTGATTCCAATCCCACAGTCTTTTGCGGCTGTTCCGCCGCTGAGGTTCGATCTTGCTGTTGCTGTGCCTGCGGTCTTTGTTGGTCTTGGGCAAGGGCGGTCCCGCAACATCCGACCAGAAACACGACGAATCCGGCCGAAACGAAATGCCGCTTCCGCCAGTGTCCCCCCCGCATTTCGCGAGCCGCGGAAGCCGTGGGGCTTCTGAGGCGGGAAAATGGCTTGAACATTATTGATTACTCCTTCGCAGGGGCCGATGAGCTTATGTCACGCCGCAAATCGGGCTGCCTTTACTCCGCAGAATACCCAGGATGGCTTCTTCCGAGGCCTCGACATCGTGGGAGTGAATGTTGAGCGATGCCCAGTAATGAACTGAATAGTTGTGGTGAGGTGCAACGGCGATCACCCGAACGTCCGGTCGCTGACGAAGGACGACGTCACAAATGCTCGGCCGTTCACCCAGTTTCTCCTGGGCGATCACCACAACATCTGGGTTTGTTCTTTCGATGCTGACAGGGATGTCCGCTTCGTCCGCGACTTCCCCCACAACTTCGATGTCAGGTTGGTCTGAAAAGGTTGTGAGAATCAACTCGCGCATGAGCCGCGGACGATTGGCTACCAGAACACGGATGGGTTTATCCATACCCCTCTCCCACAATTCAAGACGGTAATTATCACTTTATGATGCGGTTGTGGAAAAGGCCCAATCAGGCACTAGGGAAGAGTACTAAAAACGATCTAACAAGGGCGACCCTTGAGGCGCCGATGGACTAAGTTTGGACTATCGGGTGGAAGCGGCCGGGCGATTTCAACCAGCGCGCCATGCCTGCCTCGGCTAAGTAGAAACGGCCTGTGAATTCAAGAAGATAGACACAGTGCCTTGGATTGCGTTGGCCGACAGATACCATCGTCGCTGTGGTGGCGCTCTACGAGCGTCGCATTTACGGGCTTGTCCGTCATCTGACGGAGCAAGCTCCTGCGACGGTCAATAGACCGCCGCCACAGGCCCTCCGCATTTGTTGCGCAAAACTCG
>JASHTO010000384.1 GCA_030040515.1 Terriglobia bacterium | reverse complement strand
CCGCATACCGACTACGCCATCGCCTGCTATTACGTCATCGCCACGGCGGAAGCCAGCTCCAACCTCGCGCGCTATGACGGAGTTCGCTACGGATTCCGCTCGCCGCAGTATGACAACCTGATGGACATGTACTGCAAGTCGCGCGACCACGGCTTCGGGGCGGAAGTGAAGCGCCGCATCATGCTCGGAACCTACGTGCTCAGTTCCGGGTATTATGACGCTTACTATTTGAAAGCTCAGAAAGTTCGAACCCTCATAACACGCGATTTCGTGGAGGCGTTTGACGAGGTTGACGTGATCGTCACGCCCACTTCACCCATTCCGCCCTTCAAGCTCGGCGAGAAGGTGGACGATCCGCTGCAAATGTACCTCGCCGATATTTATACCGTCACCGCCAGCCTGGCCGGCATCCCCGGAATCAGCGTCCCCTGCGGGAAGACACCCAGCGCCCCCCACCTGCCGGTGGGAATGCAAATCCTGGCCAAACACTTCGATGAAGCCCGCCTGCTGCGCGTGGCCCACGCATTCGAAAAGGCCGGGGGATTCCACATAACTTAATCGGTATGAACAAACTTTCGGTAGTGTCTCAGTTTGAATGTTGGAGCCGGCTCGTCACCTCGTAACCAGCCGCCCATCGCTGTAGCGGCGCTCTATGAGCGTCGCATTTACGGGCTGGTCCGTCATCTGACGGAGCAAGCCCCTGCGACGGTCAATCGAGGTACCCACGGTCAATGCTTTTTTGACCGTGGGCTTTTCGCGGGTCAGAAATAGCCCACAGGAAACCGTTGACCGTGGCTACCTGCCTGATCCAGAAAAAGCCTCAACCTTGACGGAAGCTGCATGAATACTGCACAATCGCAATGTGCCGCAATCCATCGCAAAACCCGGTCGGGCAACTGTTAACCGAAGGGTTCCAGGTTCGAGTCCTGGCCGAGGAGCCAATTCTTTTCAAAACGGAAATTGAGACACCACTACCCCAATGCCGTTTTCCGACCCAGCGCTTGACAATTTCTTCCTCTACCAACTAGCATGAGGGAATCTATCATGGGTGAAAATTCTACTTCGCAGGCGACGATCCAGGACAATACCCCTATCACGGTGCTGGGCTTAGGACACATCGGGCTGCCCACCGCGCTCGGTTTGGCGGAGTTGGGCCGGCAGGTGATTGGCGCCGATGACGACTCGCGGAAAGTGGGGTTGATTCGGGGCGGAGACCCAACCTTTTACGAACCCGGCCTGACCGAACTGCTTGCCCAGCACCTCAAGAGCGGCAGGTTTCAACCCGTGGATGATGTGGCCGCAGCCGTCCGTGCCGGGTCGATCATCTTCATCTGCGTGGGCACGCCTCAAAAGGCCAATGGGCAGGCTGACCTCGGACAGGTGGAGGCGGTGGCGCAGGTGGTGGCTCGCAATCTGAACGGGTATAAACTTCTGGTCGAAAAGAGCACGGTCCCTGCCATCACCGCCCAATGGCTGAAGCGCACCATTGTACGCTACAGCTCAGGCAAGGCTTACCCGGCACCTGGGTCCGCCCCTGCTGCGGGCCCGATGGCGTTTGACGTCGCCTCGAATCCGGAATTCCTTCGCGAGGGCAAAGCGCTAGAGGATTTTTTCCATCCCAACCGCATCGTTTGCGGCGTGGAGTCGGAGCGTGCACGCGACCTTCTGGTGAATCTGTACGGCCCGCTGAAGTGCCCCATGGTGGTAACCAACACCAGCACCGCCGAGTTGATCAAACATGCTGCAAACGCTTTCCTTTCCATGAAAATTTCGTTCATCAACATGGTCTCGGATCTGTGTGAAAAAGTGGGCGCCGACGTCGGCGCGGTAGCCCGCGGCATTGGACTGGATAACCGCATCGGACCGCAGTTCCTCGACGCCGGAATCGGCTACGGAGGCTACTGCTTTCCCAAGGACCTGCGCGCCTTTATTCACCTGGCGGAAGAACACGGCGTGGACTTCTCCCTGCTTCAGGAAGTGGAGCACCTCAACCAGAGCCGCGTCGAGATGTTTGTCGGCAAGGTGCGGCAGGCTATCTGGAACCTGCAAGGGAAAACCCTGGGTGTTTTGGGGTTGGCTTTTAAGGCCGGAACCGACGATATCCGGGAAGCCGTAAGCCTGAAGATCATCGAAATCTTGCGCGAGGAGGGAAGCATCCTGCGCTTGTACGATCCGCAAGCAATCCCCAATACCCAACGAGTGCTTCCGGCATCGGAACAGATAGCCTATTGCACGTCGGCTTATGACGTGGCGCAGGGGGCGCACGCCTTGCTGCTGCTGACGGAATGGGAAGAGTTCCGCGAGCTGGACTTGGCTCGACTGCGCGGCGTGATGGAAGTTCCGGTTTTGGTGGACGGCAGAAATCTCTTTGATCCTGAGGCCGTTCACAAAGCGGGCTTCGAATATTTTTCCGTCGGGCGAGGCGACCCGAAACTCGCGGGCACGCACACCAGCCCGGGAATTGCTCTTAAATAATTTCGACAATTCACAATCGAGGGGCAAGGCGCGCGTGATGGCGAATTCCGTTTCCAGCGAAAACCACCGGCCCCTGACTCTGGTCACCGGCGGAGCGGGGTTCCTGGGCTCGCATCTCTGCGACCGCCTTTTGGCCGAGGGGCACGAAGTCATCTGCCTGGATAATCTCATCACCGGACGGATGGAAAACATCCGGCACCTGCTGGGCCGGCCGCAATTCCACTATCTAAATCATGATGTAACCCATCCCATCGACCTGCCGGCCCTGTTCGTGCAGGCTTCCACTCCTCCACCCGATCAGCCCGTGCGCTATCTGCTGCACTTCGCCTCACCCGCCAGCCCTAAAGACTATGCTCGACACCCGATTCACACCCTGAAGGTCGGGGCAATGGGCACCTACCACGCCCTGGGACTGGCCAAGGCCCAGGGAAGCGTCTTCCTGCTTGCCTCCACCTCGGAGATTTACGGCGACCCGGAGGTTAGCCCGCAAACCGAGAAATATTGGGGCAACGTCAACCCCATCGGGCCACGCAGCGTCTACGACGAGGCCAAGCGATTCGCCGAGGCGATCACCATGGCCTATCATCGTGAGCATCAGGTCAAGACGCGCATCGTGCGCATCTTCAACACCTACGGTGAGCGTATGCGCCTGGACGACGGGCGCGCCTTGCCCAACTTCATGGTCCAGGCGCTTCAGGGAAAGCCGCTAACCGTTTACGGAGAAGGCGCCCAGACCCGCAGCTTGTGCTACGTCAGCGACCTGGTGGAAGGCCTCTATCGCTTGCTGACTTCCAACGAAGTCGGTCCCGTCAATCTGGGCAATCCCGAGGAAGTTTCCATTCTGCAACTTGCCCAGGCCATCCTTCGGGCCACGGGAAGCAAGAGCGCAATTGCCTATGAACCCCTTCCCGAGGATGACCCGCAGCGCCGCCAGCCGGACATCACCTCCGCCCGCCAGAAACTCGGTTGGGAGCCACGCGTGAGCCTCGAAAACGGCCTCGCCAAAACTGTTCCGTATTTCCAGGCTTCGCTGCAAAACCTGCCGCGGGCAACCGATTCCGCCGCCGTTCCGCCCGCGCATTAGTGGTTTGCCTCCTGCCGTAGCGTTTCAGGGGCTCTGGGGCCTCCTGCCGTCAGGCCCGGAGCGCCGCAGCTGATCCCCAGCCGACTCTCCATCGGCTTGAGGGCCAGTCTCTTCTGCCCAGCTTTCTCAAGGGAGACGTTCAGCTTGCGCAGATCAACGCCAAAGAGTCGAAGCTGATGGGTTCGAGGCGGGCGTTCACGCGCTGCGGGCAATCGGGCCTGGAGGTATCCGACGTTTTCCCGAGAGTGGAGGAATTCGCCGACGACATGGCCGTGATCCGCTCCTGCTATCACGAATCCATCATCCACGGACCGGCGCTCAGCATGCTGCACGGCGGGGCGGTTCGGCTGGGTGATCCGAGCCTGGGCTCGTGGGTGGTCTATGGACTCGGCGCGGAGTCGCAAAACCTGCCCGCCTATATGGTGATGTCCGACACCTTAGCTCTGCTGCTTGCGGGCGGCCCGCAGAAACCGGCGCCATCCTTCAAAGGTGACATACGGCTTCCGGTTGACCTCTACACGGCCGAAGGCGCCCGCTCAGCAAAACCGGTCTTCCGCACTACCAGGAACCCCTCACCCTATCACCCCTTCTCCCCTCTCCTCCGGGGAGAGGGAGGGGAGTTGGGGTCCTTTCGATACGATGAAAGCCGGCGAATGGCTGATTCCCTTAACTGTCAAGCTCCGGCTGCCTCCCCGGCAAAGCCGGGGGATCTCCCCAATGCATCAAGCCATACCCGCCTCACTTCGCCAAAATGCTTTCACACAAGTATCTGGCGGCCTCGGATACGGATTCGGGCGTTGGTACCGTCAGATCTTCCAGCCCCGGCGAGAACGGCACAGGCACCTCCATGGCTCCCAGACGTTTCACCGGCGCATCCAAATCGTAAAACGCTCCCTCGGCGATCACGGAGGCGATCTCCGCCGTCACGCCGTACCGCTCGTAGCCTTCATCGATCACAATCACCCGGCCGGTCTTTCGGGCAGAGGCAATCAGCGTATCTTTGTCGAGGGGAAACAGGGTCCGTGGGTCAACCACCTCAGCCTCGATTCCCAAGCGAGAGAGTGTATCGGCTGCGGCCAGAGCTACGTGGACCATGCTGCTCGTCGCCACCAGAGTGATATCGTCGCCTGAACGCTTGACGTCCGCCTGACCCAGGGGAATCACATAATCCCTTCTGGGAACTACACCTTTAAGTTTGTACATCATTTTGTCTTCAAAAAAGGCAACGGGATTATTGTCGCGAATGGCGGACTTAAGCAGCCCTTTCGCGTCGTAGGGCGTGGCAGGAATGACCACCTTGAGTCCGGGCACGTGGCTGAACCACGCGGCCAACGATTGCGAATGCTGCGCGCCGGATCGCCGTGTGGCGCCCATGTTGGTTCTCAGCACGAGTGGCACTTGCAGCGCCCCGCCGGACATGTAGTGAATCTTGGCGGCCTGATTCACCATTTGATCCATGGCCAGGGTGATGAAATCACCGAACATGATATCGACAATGGGACGCATGCCCGTCATCGCCGCGCCCACGGCAATGCCGGTGATTCCCGCCTCCGAGATGGGGGTGTCGATGATGCGGCGGGGGCCGAACTCCTTCACCAGGCCGGAGAGGACTTTGAACGGTGTCCCC
>JASHTO010000383.1 GCA_030040515.1 Terriglobia bacterium | reverse complement strand
GGAAGCGACTGCGGCGTAGCTGGCGGTGATCACAGCGCTGCCCGCCGCCACTCCGGTGGCCAGCCCGGCGCCGTTGATTGTTGCGACGCCCGGCGCGGATGCCCCCCAACCTACCGAAGCCGTCAGGTTTACCGTCGCGCCGTCGCTGTATACGCCGGTAGCGGTGAATTGCTCGGTGGTCCCCGCACCGATGGAAGAGTTCGTGGGCGACACTACGATCGAAACCAAGCCGAGGGCGGTAGCTGAGCTGCTCAAGGGGGTGAGGGTGACGGGAAGCAGGCCATTGCCCACCCGGCCGCCGGGCAATACCGGCCGGCCGCGCGTGGAATCGTCCTTCGGAGCCGCTCCGGAAGATGCGCTTTCCTGACTGGGCATTGGGGCCACCGGAGTCGCGTTCGTAATGCCGAAATTCCCCCCACTCGCCGCCGGATCAACCGCCGCCAAGCCTGTTCCGCTCAAGTCCACGGTGAATGGATTGCCGGCGCTGCCGGTAATGGTCAGAGTGGCCGCGCGCACTCCGGGCGCCGAGGGAGTAAAGGTCACCGAGATGCGACAGCTCTCCCCGGGCGCTAGGGTTCTGGGACTGAGCGGACAGTTCCCGCTCCACGCGTAATCAGCGGCGTTGGGACCGCTCATCCCGATGCTGCGGATGGTCAGGGACTCGGCTTGATGATTCTTCAGGGTTGCCGTCAGCGCGGAACTCGGCTGATTGAGGGCTTGGCCGCCGAAGGACAGGGTCGAGGGGATCAGCGCCGTCTGGCCCCGCGCGGGGGAGCCGGCGGCCAGCAAAAAGAGTAATAACGTGACCCCGCTCCATACTCGCTTTTTCCCCAAAATCTCAGGCAATGAAAGGGGAGCATGGGAAGACAAGAGAATCCGGGAGAAAACAGGTGCGCTCATGTGTCACTCTCCTCACCTGCCCCCGGAGGCTTGAGGTCGGGCTTCCGCACACCAGCACTGCCCCCAGAAACCAGGAGTTAATAATAAGTAGCGGGGTACGATCCAATAGACGGGCGAATTTTGCGATTTCAGCCGGTTGGAGTCAATGAACAGCGTCTAATTTTTGTCTAACTTTTTTCTAAACGAGGAGTCGGCGGGTCTTAGGGCGGTAAAGGAGGTTTTATGGCATTACGTGGCACGGGCATCCTGCCCGTGTCGCCGGCACGGCCTGGAAGGCCGTGCCACGTTTCGCTTGCGGGTCTGTCGCTTTATGGTATACTCCGGTCCATCCAGCACTGATTCTGTTGTTGAGGTAAACCCACCGCGATTCGAGATGGCGCTAGGGTCGCGGTGCGGCGGGTCATTCAGGATGAGCAGTACCGGTGCCAGACGAACCATCGTTCGCTTCGGCGGGTATGAGTGTGACTTACTCTCCGGGGAGCTGCAAAAGAACGGAGCAATGGTTCGCCTGGCGGGCCAGCCGCTTCAGTTGCTCACGATTCTGCTGGAACGCCCCGGCGAGGTGGTGACCCGGCAGGAGCTTCAGGGGCGCTTGTGGCCAGGCCAATCCTATGGCGAATTTGAAGGTGGCCTGAACACCGCCGTCAATAAACTCCGCACAGCGCTCGACGACAAGGCCGAAACCCCCAAATTCATTGAAACCATTCCGAGGCGCGGGTACAGGTTTGTCGCCAAGATCGAGATGGATGGGGAAAAGCCTCAGGAGTCAGGAATCGAGGCGGACGGGAGGGCTGATGCCGCCGGAGGCGTCGTATCTCTCCTGCGCCGTGCCGTGGCCGGCATCGCGGTGGCCGGCGGGCTGTTCGCCCTATGGTGGTTCAATCCCCTGCCGCCGCCGCAAGTGACGCACATTGAGCAAGTCACCTTCAATTCCCACATCGATACGCCGGTGAAGCCGGTAATGGATGGAGGACGGGTTTACTATCTGGCGCGAGACGGCGACCACTGGAACCTCATGCAAACCTCGTTAGGCGGCGGCGATGGGCAGCGCATCCCGGTGCCCGCGCCCAATGCCGCCGTCCTGGCTGTTTCGATCAGCAACTCGCGCCTGCTGCTGGGCACATTCCATAAGCGGCAGGAGGAGGAACAACTTTGGACGGCGCCCGCGCCCGGAGCCGCCCCCGCCCGCCTGGGCAGCACCACCGCCAGCGGAGCCGTGTTCTCACCCGACGGCCGGCAGATCGCCTACGTCCACAACGACGCTCTCTGGGTGATGGACGCCCAGGGCACAAATCCCCACAAGCTGGCCGAACCGCCGGGCGGAGCCTACTGGCTGGCGTGGTCTCCCGATGGGCGGCGGCTGCGCTTCACGGAAGGCCCGCTCCTGCAGAACGCCGAAAATTCCCTCTGGGAAATAAGCCCGGAGGGGGGCAACCTTCACGCCGTGCTGCCCGGCTGGACCCATCCCGCCACAGAATGCTGCGGCGCCTGGACACCCGACGGGCGCTACTACATTTTCACTTCGAGCCACAGCGGGCGAATGAATCTCTGGGCGTTGCGCGAGCGCGGTTCGATCTGGCGCCGCAGCCCGCGCGGGCCGTTCCAGTTGACCAGCGGCCCCGGCGGGCCCTTTGGCGGCACTCCCGGCCGCGACGGCCGGCACGTCTACTTCTACAACGGCAACTGGCGGGAGGAATTGCAGAGCTTCGACCCCGCCACGCGGCAATTCCGGCCATTTTTTACCGGCGCGCTCACCATGCACGTGAACTTCTCGCGCGATGGCCAGTGGATTTGCTACGTCAACCCGCGGGAGGGCAGCATCTTTCGCAGCCGCGCGGATGGAACCGGGGAGCAGATTGAGGTGGTGGGACGGGGATTGGGTGCTTCATTTCCACGCTGGTCACCGGATGGAAATTGGATCACCTTTCAAGGGGTGGTGCGGGGCCAGCCGGTCAGGGTCTACGTGGTTCCGGCGAAGGGCGGCCAGCCGGAACCCTTGCTGGAGAGCCGGACCGACGTTCGCGATGCGGATTGGTCAAGCGACGGTAAGAGTCTGGTGGTTTCGCGCGACCTCGAGGCCGGCAATCCGGCGGGAAGTGAGCTGCTGCTGGTGGATTTCGCCACGCGACGCGCCGAAAAAATCCCCGGCTCGGAAGGTTTGGCGATGACGCGCTGGTCGCCCGACGGCCGCTACATCTCCGCCACCGGCGGCGGCCAGAGCCTGCTCGAGCTGTGGGATGTTGCGGCCCGGCAGTGGCGCGTGATTGCCCATGGGACGGCGTTCGGAATCGGCCTCTGGTCGCCCGATAGCCGCTTCCTGTACTTCCAGGACCTGCTGGGCAAGGGCGAGCCGCTTTCGCGCTATGACGTCCGCCGCCAGCTTGTGGAGCCGGTGGCGGAATTCAGCGATATCCTCAAATCCGGCGTGTACCGCTGCGGGCTTTACAGCATGACTCCATCCGGGGATCCCATCCTCGGGCTCAATCGCAGCGCGCTCGACCTGTTCGCCGCAGATGTGAAGTTTCCTTGAACCGTAGCGAAGATCGTTCCGCCTCGCAGGATCTGCGTCTTTTCATGGCTTCACAGAAAAACCGCGGACCACAAATGCGGTAGTCCGCTCTACGGATCCGCCGGCTTGCCGGCCCCGCTCAAGGGAATCGCTTGCGTGCTCCCCGGTGCGCCCTCTTGGATCGTCAGCATGCCGCTGCGCACGCCGGTCGCCGTGGGCTTGAAGCTGACTTTAATCGCGCAAGAATCTCCCGCCGCAACGCTTTCCCCGCAGTTGTTCGTCTGCGAGAAATCCTGGCTAGCGCTGATGCCGGAAATCACCAGAGGCGCAACACTGGAATTGATCACCGTAATCGTCTGCACGCCGCTGCTGGTGCCCACGGCTTGAGCCGGGAAAGTGACCTTCAAGGAAGAGAATTTCAGCGCAGGCGCAGACGAGACCGTGGCAGGCGCGGCGGTAATCGTCGTCGCAGGCGCAAGCGGTATGAGGTTCGAGTGCGAGGGAATAATCTCTCGTCCTGGCGCGCCCTTGGGAGCGGAAGCGCCTCCACCCGACGCCGTCGGCGGATTCCCCGGTTCTACGGGCTGCGGCGTGGTGGGCGGGGGTTCAATAACGGGAGGATTCGGCCCCACCGTAAATACCACGGCCGTCCCGCTCAGGGCCACGGTTTGCGGGCTGCCGGGGCCGTTATCCGCAATGCTGAGAGTTCCGGTGTACGTCCCGGGTCCCAGGGGCTTGAAGGTCACGGCGACGGCGCAGTTGCCGGCCGGCATCAACGTGCTCCCA
>JASHTO010000382.1 GCA_030040515.1 Terriglobia bacterium | reverse complement strand
TCGGAGGCGTTCATGGCGAATGTCTTCGCGTCATCAGAGTGCTTCTTCTCGAAGAACATCTGGACCTGGACAAAATCTGAATGGAGCTTCTTCGCGTCCGCTGCTGCGGCCTCTCCGTTTTTGGCGCCTAGGTTCTTCTTCAAACTTCCGCAGGTTGCCCCGATGTCTTTCATCCACTTTTGATAATCCATATCGCTTTGGCTCCAGGCAACCACGGCCAGGAGCAAACCGATGCTTAGCAGTGCTGCGCGCTTCATTTTTCCTCCATTCACTAGATGACTGAGATTTACAAACCACAGTGACGGCCCAAATGCAGCGTCTTACCCCATCGCCTCTCGATATCGCTCGTTCACCGCCTCCCAATGGATCACGCTGTAGAAAGCGGCAACGTAATCGGGGCGCTTATTCTGGTACTTCAGGTAATAGGCGTGCTCCCAAACGTCGATCCCGAACAGCGGGTGGTGGCCGGCCGTCAGCAGAGAATCCTGATTCGGGGTGGACTCGATCATCAATTGTTTCTCCGCATTCAGGCTGAGCCAGGCCCAACCGCTGCCGAAGACGCCCAGCGCAGCTTTGGTGAATTGCTCTTGAAATGACGCGTAACTTCCAAATTTCTGGTCGAGCGCTTTGCCCAGCTCATCCCCCGGCGCCATGCCGTCGTTCTTGCCCAGCGTCTTCCAGAAGAGGCTGTGATTCGCATGCCCGCCGCCGTTGTTGCGCACTGCCGTGCGAATCTCCTCCGGAACGGCTGGGAGATTCTTGACCAGCATCTCCACAGATTGCTTGCCGAGCTCCGGGTGAGCGGAAATCGCCTTGTTGAGGTTGTTCACGTAGGTCTGATGATGCTTGTCGTGATGAATCTCCATGGTCTTGGCGTCGATAAAGGGTTCCAGCGCGTCGAAAGCGTAAGGCAAGGGCGGAAGCGTAAAGGGCCCGGCCGGCGCAGGGGGATTCTGCGCGCCGGCGCCTTTCTCTAAGGCGGCGCTGGTGACGGCAATCCCCAGGGCGAAGCGATGGAAGAATCCTCTCCGTGAATAATCGATTGAGTTCATGTTGTGCCCTCCGATTCCCCCCACGATGGCCATATAGCTCTCGTCAACTTGAATTGGCCGTCAGATTTTTCAGCAAACCCCGGCGAGCATCCTAGCGGTGTGAAACGGTTGTGTCGATGCGGCATGTTGTCGCATGCGGCAAATTGTCGCACCCCCTTTGGAAAACCGGATTGCCGGGATTATCCTCTGCTGGTTTGTGTGATACTTGAGGGAATGCGCCAAGCTGGAGGTTCTGTGAGCCGCGCGAAGGACGACCGAAAGCCATAGCCGATATGCGCGTCTGTGTTACCGAGCATCGCGACCCCCCCAGGCCTGATTTGCGGCTGAGCGGCGGGCTTGCCCCCGATCTTGCGCTCCCCTGGATTGCCAAACTTCGGGATGGAATGCTCATCGGCCTGATTTCTCTGGTGCTGATGACGCACTACGTCTTCCACATTGCACTTCCCTTGAAGTGGATTGCCATTCCCCTCGGCCTGTCAACATTGAGCAATGTGGTTTTGCACCGATTCATCAGCAGTTTCAGCCAGCGCTCAGCCCTTGGGATGCTCCTGGCGTTTGATACAGTCTCCCTGACGGCATTATTGGCGCTGAGCGGGGGCGCGGCCAATCCTTTCAGCCTTCTGTTCCTGGTTGAAATTACGTTGTCCGCCGTCATGCTGCGCAAGGCCTGGACCTGGATGCTCGGGGGACTCGCCATCCTTGGCTTCGCGTCCTTGTTTTGGATGCATGTGAGCATCCCGGTCTTCGAAGGGCATCATGACTCGGGAGAATTTTCCGTTCATTTGGTGGGGATGTGGATCGCCTTTTCTGTCGGCGCACTGCTGGTTACAGTCTTCATCGGCAAAGTTTCCGAAGCGCTGCGCCGGCAGGAGTTGGAAGCGCTGGAACTTCAACAGCGCCTGGCGAGGCACGAACGGCTGGCTTCCATCGCCACGCTGGCGGCGGGCGCCGCGCACGAACTGGGCACACCGCTCGCCACCATCGCCGTGGCCTCGCGGGATCTCGAGCGGGGCGGAAATGGTTCCGGGGGTAGCGAGCACGTGGGTGATGACGCGCGCTTGATCCGGGCCCAGGTGGAGCGGTGCAGTCAAATTCTGCGGCAGATGGGCGGCAGCAGCGCCGAGCCGGGCGGCGAGATGCCCTCATTCATCAGTCTGCGGAAGATTTGCAACGAGGTGAAAGGCGGTTTGCCCGGTGAGAAATCCCCATTGGTGCGCACGGAAGTGGATGAAGACGCTACCGCATTTCTTCCGGTAGGCGCGGCCCGTCAGGCGCTTACTGCGCTAGTCAAGAATGCTCTGGATTCAAGCCCGCCTGGCCAGTTAGTTTCACTTGTTGCCCAGGCGGGCCCGGAAACAATCCGATTCACCGTTCAGGACTCCGGGTGCGGAATGAGTCCCGAAATTCTGAACCGCATCGCCGAGCCCTTTTCTACCACCAAGGGAACGGGCGGCGGGTTAGGGCTGGGGACGTTTCTGGCGCGCATGTTCGCCGAGCGCATGAATGGCAGCCTGGCGTTTGAGTCGGAGCTGGGGGCCGGAACAAAGGCGATTCTAGAATTACCGCGCACTCAGAATGACGGAAAAGGATAAGCCGGCGGTATTGATTGTCGATGACGATGAGGCGTTCCACACGCGCCTGGGCCGCGCGTTTGAAGCACGCGGCTGGGAGGCGCATGCGGCAGCTTCCGGCAAGGAGGCCTACCTGCGCGCACGCGAGTCAGGCCCTGACCTTGCCATCGTCGATCTGCGGCTGCCGGGTGAATCGGGGTTGGATATTGTCAAAGGCCTGCGGGAACTTGACGCCACGGTCTCAATCATCGTGCTCACCGGATACGGCAGTATCGCCACGGCGCTGGAAGCCGTGCGCTTTGGCGCCAACCACTATCTCAGCAAGCCGGTCGACGCCGACCAGATTCTCGCCACTTATGAATCCATTCGACTCGCGCGTCCAAGCGACGCTCCACCGCCCACCACGGTTCCCAGCCTGGCGCGCGTGGAATGGGAACATATCCAGCGTGTCCTGACTGATTGCGGCGGCAATGTTTCCCAAGCCGCAAAACTCCTTGGACTGCATCGCCGCTCGCTTCAGCGCAAACTCTCCAAGTATCCACCGCGAACCTGAAGTGGTTCGGCAAGCAGATATTCGTAGCTCTGCTAGCCATGGGATTTTCGTGCTACACTCCTTTCAAATTCATCTATGGGTGAATCGGGAAGGGAGGGCATTCATGAACAAACGCGAATTGCTACGGACGCTGGGAGCTATCGGCGCCGTTGGGGTTCCAGCGGCTATGCTTGCACAGCAGTCGCCCCATATGCACGGAGCAGCGCCCCATCAAGCGCTGGTCGCGGCTGCAAGCGATTGCGCAGCCAAGGGTCAAATCTGCCTCGCGCACTGTTACGAGAACCTGGTGGAAGGCGATAAATCGCTGGGAGCCTGCGCTAAATCTGTCGAGGAAATGGTGGTTTTGTGCGGTGCATTAACCTCCGTCGCGGCACAGAATGCGCCATCCCTACCCAAACTTGCTGCGGTGGTGCTTGACGCCTGCCGCCGATGCGAGGCGGAGTGCCGCAAGCACGAAAATGAACATTCACAATGCAAGAATTGCGCTGAGGCTTGCGTGGCCTGCGCCGCCGAGTGCAAAAAGGTCGCGTCCGCCTAGACGTGGGACCGAGGCGAGCTTACCGTGAATTCAGTTCGAACCATTTTGCTTTGCATGAATCCGAAACGTCCAAATTGTCGAGACATTCGATTCGGAAACCTACAAAGTTGCTCACTGCAGCTTCTCAGAATGCTCCATGTGATCCTTGATTCCTTCCCATCGGGCATTCGCCGAGTAGCCAGGCGACGCGTATATCGCTCCACCGATCAAATCCCCCGCGAAGGCTATTCAGGAGAGTAAGATCTTCCAAAATGGCGACTGCCTCCGTCGTTTGTCCGAGTCGGCCGTCACAGCTTGTCACAGTAACTTGTCACAGCTTGTCACAGTAGTGGTTGGTAGAATTTGGTGGGGTCTGTCGGGCTGGTCGAGACTTGGCTGACCAGGCCCTTCTCGACGAGCAGCTTCAGATCGCGTTGGAGTGTTCTCCTGTTCACCTTCAATTCTGTTTCGCACTCGGCTACCGTCGCTTTGCCCGTGGTCAATAAAAAACTGAGGATTGCGATGGGCCGATCTTTCAGTCCGTCCTTTCGAGCCTTTGCGAGAATCACATCTCGGCGTATGACGTGCCCGGCTGTTACCTGGACTTCACGCATCTGGGCGGCAAGGCCTTCCGTGAAGTATACAAGCCAACTGGTCAGGTCCATCCCCCGTTCACGCACGGTTTGAAGCGCTTCGTAATAGGCGGTCCGGTCGCGGTCGTAGTACTCGCTGATCGTGAAGAGCCGTTTGAAATCGTATCCCGTCTTGTAAAGACAAAGAGTGGAAAGCAAGCGCGCCGTGCGCCCATTGCCATCAACAAAGGGATGAATGTGGACGAGCTGAAACTGAGCGATACCCGCGACGAGGACTGGATTTGTCTCTGTGTCCCGCTTCAGCCAGGCAACAAAGTCCGCCATCATCTGTGGGACTTCGAGAGGCGGTGGTGGTGTGTATATCTTCTCTCCCGTACGCTCGTTGACGATGTAATTCTGCACCTTACGATATTCCCCTGGCGCTGCTTTGTTCCCGCGCACGCCCGTGACCAAGCGCTTGTGGATTTCGCGGATTAGCCCCTCAGTGATAAGCTCTCCAGCCTCCAAATAATCGGAAACGAAATCGAAGGCCTTTTTGTAGTTCAGAAGTTCTCGTGCATCATCCGGCCTTGCTCCCTGGACCTTTTCTCCCCCGAGAATCCGTTCCGATTGCTCAAGGGTAAGGTGAGTGCCTTCGATATGTGTTGTGTGATGGGCTTCGAGGACGAGCGCGCGAACCTGCATTTTGGAAATCCAATCTTTTGACAATTTCGCCGCGTCCAGAAACCCGCGCGCCCGCTCAATTCTCGTCAACGCAGCCGTGATCGTATTTGTTATCGTAAATCGCGGTGAAAAGCTCATGCCAACTCACTTGCTCCGGGAAGGGCATTGTGGTCCACACGCAGGGCAGACCTGACCAGAAGAGCATAGGCCAACCATGCGCGTGCGGTGGCAGTGCCCCAAAGACACCACAGACGCTATCGTTGGCCATGCGCGCTCAAGCGACCACACTACCACAAAACTGAGCTTGGAAAAGCGGAGTCCATTAGGAGTCCATTAACGGAACCCTGATTTTCGCCCTCGT
>JASHTO010000381.1 GCA_030040515.1 Terriglobia bacterium | reverse complement strand
TGATGCGCGCCATGTGCGGCAGCGATTTCGGGCTGGAGACGGAATATGGCCTGATGCGCGCGTTGATGTCGCAAGTCCGCGAAGACGGCAACATGTATTACCCCTTTGACGGCTCAGGTCCTCCGAAAGGGGCTTCCTACCCGCAGGTGAGCGCCATCACGGTTTTTGCCATGCTGAATTGGCAGGCCAGGGATGGGAACGCGGGCTGGCGCGACTGGATCGACTTATTGGCGAAAGGTCTGCGGCATGACGCCATCCGCGTGGAGAATCGCGCCTATTATCCCATGCAGAGCGGGATCGACGCGGAGGGGACGTGGCACTTCATGAATTACGATGGGAAACCTCTTCCCATCGCCTACCAGCCGCCGGATGAGCCGCTCTCCGACCAGCAGGGGTTGGAGGGCGCGGCGAAGAGCGATCAGAACCGCCCCATGAGCGCGCTGATCCACGATTACCAGTTGACCGGCAACCCGGATTCACTGGAAACGGCGAAGCTGCTCGAGAACTTTATCCTGAAGCCCGGGATGTGGCAGGACACGACCGCGGAAGGGTACCCGGGAAACGAGCACGGCATCTGGGCCGGGCACGGCCACAACAATCCCCAGGCGCTGATGGCCCTGCTCGATATGGCCCTGCAGGAGAATAACGGATGGCTGAAGGAGTTCGTGCGCGAAGGGTATGACCAGGCGGTGCGCAACGGCGTGGTGCGCCTCGGATTCTTTCCCGCCTGGGTGCAGCCGGAGAAATTCAATCGGCCTGGGTGGCTGCACGGCATCACGGAAACCTGCGCGGTGGCGGACGTCATGGTTCTGGCCACCAAGATGAGCGACGCGGGGATGGGGGACTATTGGGACGATGTGGACTCCATCATTCGCAACCAGCTTGCCGCGCAGCAGATCAGCGACGTGGCGCTCATGCGGCGGGCCGCAGGCAGCGGGCCGGAGAGCGACGCCATACTGAAGCGGTTCAGGGGCGGATTCGGCAATGCCTCACCGAATGGAGTTCCGCATATGGTGTGCGACCTGGCGGGTTGCTGCACGGCAAACGGCTCGGAGGCACTTTATTATGCCTGGTACGGAATAACTCGATTTAATGACGGCGTGGCGACCGTTAACCTGTTTCTGAATCGCGCCTCGCCGTGGATGGATGTGGACAGCTATCTTCCCTACGAGGGCAAGGTGCTACTCCACAACAAGCAGGCCGGGAAAGCCCTGGTGCGAATTCCCGGCTGGCTGGCGGTGAGCGATGTCAAGACGTCGGTGGATGGGAAGCCCGTCCATCCGCCCCTTGCCGGGCGTTACCTGGTGATTGACAACTTGAAGCCCAAGGACGAAATCCGCCTGGACTTTCCGGTGAGAGAAGAGACGGATAAATACACCATTGATGGAAAGCCCTACCAGGTTACGTTTCGGGGAAGCACGCTGGTGGATATCAGCCCCCGTGATACCGACCCGAAGGACTACCCACTGTATGAGTGCGATACGTTGAGGTCCGGCAAGACGCCGATGCGGAATGCCCGGCGTTTCATCGCCGACCGCTTGATCCCGCCGGGAACGTATTAGGACGATCCAATCCTGAAGTTTTCTGAGGTTCGGAAGGAAGGGTGGTGGAGATGCGAAATCCCGGAAGATTGATTTCTTCGATCCTGCTCGTGGCATCATGCCTGGTGTGCATTCATTTGCCTGCCGTTGGCCAGACGGAGGGTGAGAAACCTGATATCGCCCGCTTGAGCCAGGAGTTTATCGACCCGAACAGCACGGCACCTTGGATCTTCACGCCGCAGGACAACATCAAGCAGATCGATACCACCGAGCACCCCGGGTACGTGACCATTTGGGAGGCGGGAAAGGGTAAGGACATCAAGGGCCTCCTCGACAAGCCCATCAATCTTGACGATTATCCGTTGCCTTGGGAATTCCACCTGGGGCTGCTGCAAAACGCCCAGGCCCTGAAAGGTTTGAGCGAAAAGCAGATCAACTACGCCTTCGGATTGAATCTGGCCGTCACGTTTTCCGACCCTTCCACGTGGCCCACAGATCGAAACGAACTGCCTCCGGACACGCATTCGCTCCAGATTTTTGTGGTTCACCTGGGAAGCTATGGTGAAGTCTACCGGCCCGGCATTCCGGGAGTACGCGACAGCGCGTTGAACTATCACGACCCGGCGCCGGAGGTCTACCTGGTCTACCAAAGGGGCGACTTGGCCCCGGAGGGCAACGGCAACTGGAATATCCCTTATATCTGGGTGGGGCCGGAAGTGCATCCGGGCCAGATCATCAGCGGATCATTTTCAAAGGAGGGAGGCCCGGCGGATTTCCCCGTCCGCTTCCGTGTGCGCATGGCCAGCCGGCACGAGATCGAGCTCGGTTTTGGCTACGGCTTGCATCCCGCGTGGCGGATGCGATCAATCGATACCTCCAAGTTCGGGAGGATGACCGGAGTCTGGGAGATTGGGCCGATCATTTCTCTCGACCGATGGATTCCCGATGTGCTGCCCAAGGAGCTGGGGATCGGCTACCCGCCCTACTGGCTCGACAGCCTGGAAGGACGTTACAAATGGCTGAAGCAGCCCGATGAGCAGGAGGCGCTGGCGGCCGTGGACCGGATGAAATCCTTCTTCAAGGTCGACCCGCCTGACCCGACTTTCGAGTACTACGTCGATTACGCGGTGTTTTACGAGGACAATCCCCAGAATCTGGAGGACCTCTCGACCGACTTTAATATTCCCGGGTTCATCGCTGACCGGAAATGGTATCAGGAGGGCAATGCCATTACTGAGACGTTCAGCCATCCCGGCCATCTGACCGTGACGGAATACGGAAATAACGGCGGTTGGGCCATGTGCCCGGTGGGTACAGGACAGTTGGACCTCTCGGGATTCCAGCCGCCGTGGGAGATCGAAATCGCCTTCACAGCACCGGATGACAGTCAGCCCTGGAATATTTGGCTGACCCCCACCTTATCGGACGAGCACGGCAAAGTTCTGGGGCAGGGCTGGAACCCCGGTGTGCAAAATATTCCCGGCAAGGGGAGAAGCTTCATCAACAGTTTCCAGGACCCCACGGTGTTTGGGCGAAGCAACACGCTGAATATCGAGTTCGAAAAGCCCGTTCCCCAAAGCATTCTCACTCACAAGCCCTTGTACATGCTGATCCAGATTCTCGATGACTCGCACCTGCGCGTGGGCTTCCGGGCGGACAAGAAGGATCCCTGGTATTACTCCAAAACACTCGACACCACCACGGCGTTCGGCAAGATTGGCAAGCTGCAGACTCCCTGCTTTGCCTCTTTCCAAGGAATGCCCGGCAAACTGGGTTGGGGAGTGGGGAATTACCCGAGTTATCAACAATTCTTGATTGATTATATCCATTTTCGAAGTGGGGCATCGGCGGGGCACTGATCGAAAAGACCCCTCACCCCAACTCCCCTCCCCCTCTTCCCTCTCCCTGGGGAGAGGGAAGAGGGGGAGGGGAGTTGGGGTGAGGGGTTACTTCCTGGCGGTGGCGGCAGGGCTCCTTTGAGAGACCGGCCACCGCAGAAGCCTCCGGCTTTGCGGGGGAATGATCACTCTCTGCCGGCAATCAAATCAGGACGTGGCCAATGATAACGAAGAGACTCCTTCTCCTGAGCGCGCTCTCGACCGTTGTGGTTCTTGCAGGTGTCGCTCGGGGGCAGGACGCAACTCGCGACATTCAGAAGCTGTCCCAGCACTTCATTTCCGCCCATGACACCTCGCCGTGGACTTTCGGGCCGTCCGACAACATCAAGAAGATGGACACCACCGAGCACCCCGGATTGCTCACCATCTGGGATGGCGGGCGCGGGAAGGACATCAAGGGTGTCCTGAAAAATCCCATCAAAATTGACGATTATCCGCTTCCCTGGGAATTCCAGCTTCAGTTTGCGCAGAACGAACAGCTCTTTAAGGCCGCCACCGTCGATAAAAACCGGCAGACGAATTACGCTATCGGCCTGAACCTGGCCGTGACTTTTTCCGACCCTTCCACGTGGCCGAAAGACCGCAATCAAATGCCGCCGGACACTCATTCGGTGCAATTGTTTGTCGTTCATCTGGGGCAGTACGGTGAACTCTACCGCACCGGCCTGCCGCAATTGCGCAACAGCGCGCTGAATTACTACGATCCGTCGCCCGAAACCTTTCTGGTCTATGGCCGCGGGGATTTATCTCCCAACCTGAACGGCAACTGGCAAATTCCGTTTATCTGGACAGGCTATCAGCCGCCCAAACCGGGCCAATTAGGGTCGGCCGCAGGATGGTCGTGGCTGGCGGACCAGGGCCCCGCCAGTTTCTACGTGCGATTCCGCGTGCGCATGATCAGCCCCACCCAGTTGGATATCGGATTCGGATACGGCATGGGGATTGGATGGCGGATGCGGCCCGTCGATGTATCGAATTTCGGAAAAATCACCGGCATCTGGGAAATCGGCCCCATCATTTCCCTCGACCACTGGATTCCTGACGAGCTGGCGCCGGAACTGGGCATTCATCCTCCGCCCGCCGTGCAATTGCCCGACCCCGACTACGAATACTTTGTGGACTATGCGGTGTTTTACGGAAATGGCCCGCAAAACTTGCAGGACCTCTCCGTGGACTTCAACATTCCCGGCTACGAGGGGACCGATGAAAAATGGTTTCAGGAAGGCAACGCGATCGCGGAGACTTTCAGTCATCCGGGCTATTTGACCGTCACGCTGATGGGAATGAACGGCGCGTGGGGCATGGCGCCAATGCTTTCCGCCGACATGCCCGGCGGCCTGGGCTACGTGGACCTGAGCAAATTCAAGCCGCCGTGGGAGATCGAGACTTCCATCATCACGCCGGAACTCGACTCTCCCTGGAACCTGTACCTGTTCTTTACCCTTTTCGATGAGAAAGGCGTAGGCCACTTGTGGGATCCGGGGCTCCAGAATTTTCCCGGGGAAGGGGTGAAGTACATCAATTACTTCATCAATCCCCACACACTGCGTAAGGGACTCGGCAGCGAGGAGGATTTCGCCA
>JASHTO010000380.1 GCA_030040515.1 Terriglobia bacterium | reverse complement strand
CGTCGCGGTCAAGCCGCATGCCCACCAGCGAGCCTGCGGCGAGGGAAGCTTGCTTGCCTTTGGGGAGGAAGAGCGCAGTCATGACCCCGGCGGCGCCCAATCCGATGGCGGCTCCGATGCCGCCAGCCGCGCCCACGGCTGCGGGCGCCACGATCATCAGCGCCTGAAGCTTTTTATTGGCGCCTTTGCCCTTCAATTCGCCTTCCGGCCCCACGTTGGGGTCACTGCCGCTTTCGCTGGAAAACACTTCCGTCAGCGATCCGGCAATGGACTCCTTCTGGCCGTTAGGCAACTCCACGGTGTCAAAGACGATGGTGAGCAAGCCGCCTCTGCCGCGCCGCTCGGCCGGGCGCACTTCGGTCACGTGGCCGTCAATGCGCACGCCCTTGGGGAGCACGTCGCGGTCTTCGACGGCTACCGGATCGATCAAACTGCACATAATCCGGTCGCCCGTCTTGGAGGTGGCGGAATTCAGCGTGGTGTGCAACTGTAGTTTGAATTCCGTACCCTCTGGTACCGTAATCTCATCAACGTTGGGATTGTCCTGGTTCTGGTCCTGTGCAACCAAGGGCACCGCCATGCCCGCCAGTAGCGAGCAGGCAGTGATAAATACCAGGATTTTCGCCTTCATTCCTAATTTCTCCCACGCGGTGACCGGCCCGCCGGAACGGCGAGTCTGAGCAGAATCTAACATTTCATCATCAAATGGCCGGCGCAGTCAAAGATAAAATCTGATGTGCACTTGGTTCGATGCGAAATCCGGCGCAGGGTTGGATGGCTCAGGACAGGGAAGAGGGCGCTGCGAAAAGTGTTGGGCCGCGCCTCCGCATCAGCCAATACGATTCAACAACAAAAGCTCATCTCGCCGGATCTGAGGCCGGATTTTGACGACTTATTCCCGCGCCTCGGCGTGATGGCGAACGTCAACGCCTTCCACCAGGAAGAGCACATCCTCGGCAATGTTGGTGGCGTGGTCGGCAAGGCGTTCCAGATTGCGGGCCACGAACATGAGGTTGATGCCCTGGCGGACCGTCTTGGGGTCGCGCTCCATGTAACTGATCAGTTCCTCGTAAATGGAATCGCGCAGCGCGTCCACGGCGTCGTCGGAGACCAGCACATTGCGGGCAAGCTCGGGATCCTTCTTGACGAAGGCGTCGAGGCTCTTGCGGATCATCGACTGCACGCGGCTGGCCATGGCCGGGATATCGATCGTGGGCTTCATGAGGGGCTCATTGGAGAGGGCCAGTGCCCGCTCAATAATATTCACCGCGAGGTCGCCCATCCGCTCAAGGTCGTTATTGATCTTGATGGCGGAGGTGAGAAAGCGCAGGTCGGTGGCCATGTGTTGCTGAAGAGCCAGGAGTTGCGTGGCGAGATCATCAATCTCAATTTCCATGTGATTGATCTCCGCCTCGTTCTGAAGGACCTTCTGCGACTGCTGGGGGTCCTTCTCGGTGAGGGAAAGAACGCTGCGGTAGACCGAATCCTCCACCAACGCGCTCATTTCGAGCAGGCGGCTGCGTAAATAGTCGAGCTCCTCAACAAAATGGCGCAAGCGTTTCTCCCTTTAACCAAACCTGCCCGTAATGTAGTCTTCCGTTTCCTTCCGCGCCGGAGTCTTGAAGATGATCGCGGTCTTATTAAACTCAATCAGACGTCCCATCAGGAAAAAGCCGGTATAATCCGCGGCGCGCGCCGCCTGTTGCATATTATGCGTCACAATCACCATGGTGCAAAGGTCTTTGAGATTGAAAAGCAGCTCCTCAATCTTGGCGGTGGCAATGGGGTCGAGTGCCGAGCAGGGTTCATCGAGCAGCAGGACCTCCGGGTCAACGGCCAGGGCACGGGCGATGCAAAGCCGCTGCTGCTGGCCTCCGGAGAGAGCATAAGCGGATTTGTGAAGTTGGTCCTTCACTTCGTCCCAGAGAGCGGCGCGCCGCAGGCTTTTTTCCACGGCTTCCGCCAATTTGCCCTTTCCTGCCATGCCGTTGATGCGCAGGCCGTAGGCAATGTTGTCAAAAATGGACTTGGGAAACGGGTTGGGCTTTTGAAAAACCATTCCCACACGCCGCCGCAAACTCACTACATCAAGGGAAAAGATATCCTCCCCGTCCAGCAGCACTTCACCTTCCGGGTGCGCCTGGGGTACGGTCTCATACATACGGTTAAGAATTCGCAGGAAGGTGGTCTTGCCGCATCCGGAAGGGCCGATGAGCGCGGTAATGCGCCCGCTGGGGACCTGTAAATTGATGGAGTGCAGCGCCTGCCTGCCCCCGTAATAGAAATCCACCCCCGAGGCGCGCATCTTGATGTCGGCCGGCCAGGGAGACTTGGCGCCTGCCGCACTTTCCGTGACATGCGGTTCTTCCGGCGTCTTGATGCCCATAGGTTGAAGACTCGATGCCGAACTCACAGCTCACACCCTTCGAATGGCCCGGCGCGCCCTCATGCGCGGCTAAAGGAAATTCTCCGGGAAACCACCAGGCGCGCCCCCACGTTGGCAATCAGAACCAACGCCAGAAGCACCAGGCCCGCCGCCCACGCCTGCCGATGCCAGTCATCATAGGGTGAAATGGCGTAAGTATAAATCATCACCGGCAGGGAGGCGATGGGCTGGTTCCAGCCGGAACTCCAGAATTGGTTGCCAAAGGCGGTGAAAAGCAGGGGCGCGGTTTCGCCCGCCACGCGTGCCAGGGTTAGCATGACGCCGGTGACGATTCCGCGCATCGCCGCAGGCATTACCACCGTCGCCACAGTCTTCCACTTGCTCGCCCCCAAGGCCAGAGCACCCTCCCGAAGCACACGCGGCACGCCGCGCAGGGACTCCTCCGTGGTGCGTACGGCGATGGGAACCATCATGATTCCCAGGGCCACGCCTCCCGCAAACGTCGAGAAGTGCTTCATGGGGATGACGATAATCGTGTAGACAAATATCCCCATGACGATAGAAGGAACGCCGTTCAGCAAGTCCGTAGTATAACGAACGATGAATGAAAAAGTTTTGCCACCGAATTCCGCCAGGTACACCCCGCCCAAAACGCCGATGGGGATGCCAACAAGCGAGGCGATCAGGAGAAGTTTTGCGCTGCCGACAATGGCGTTGGCCATTCCTCCGCCCGTTTCACCGATGGGCACCGGAAGCCTGGTGAAGAACGCCCAGTTCAATGACTTGCCGCCATACCAGAGCAAATAGCCCAGGATGAAAAGGAGGGCGGATACGGTGAACAGCGCGCACAGCCCCGTGAGGCTGAGCATGACGATGTTCACAAGTTTGCGCCAGGCGGTGTGGAGACTCATCCTTGCGCCGCCCCCTTCTGCGTGGTGGCGATAATCACCAGGCGCGCCAGACCGTTGATCAGAATCGTTATCAGAAACAGAACAAGCCCCAATTCGATCAACGATTGCAGATACAAGTCTCCCGTGGCTTCCGTAAATTCATTGGCGATGACCGCGGCAATGGAATAGGCCGGAGCAAAGAGCGACGCGCTGATCTTGGGATCGTTTCCAATCACCATGGTTACGGCCATCGTCTCGCCCAGCGCGCGCGCCAGCGCCAGGAAGATGGAGGCCATAATTCCCACGCGTGCGAAGGGCACCACCACCTGCCAGGTGGATTCCCACTTCGTGGCGCCCAGTCCCAGCGCGGCCTCGCGCTGGTCAACGGGGACGGACATCAAAACTTCCCGCGAGACGGAAATGATGAAAGGAACAATCATCACGGCCAGCACCAATCCGGCCGCCAGCATGCTGACCCCGAATATCGGTCCCTTGAACAGCGGCAGAAATCCCAAGGTCGATTTCAGAAACGGCATCGCGAACTTGCGCAACATCGGGACCAGAATGAAAATCCCCAATACGCCGTAAATGACGCTCGGGACCGCCGCCAGAAGTTCGATGACAAAGGTCAGGACGTTGGAAATTCGCAGGGGAGCAAGCTCAGAGAGAAAAATGGCGGCCCCCACGCCGAGCGGCACAGCAATCAGGAGTGCTACCGCGGAGGAAACCACCGTGCCGTAAATGAAAGGGAGCGCGCCGAAGTCGCCCCCTACGGGGTCCCAGGTCTTTCCCGCGAAAAACTCCAGCCCGAACTTATGGCGCGGCAATGCGGAATTCAGATAGAGCTGGTAAACCAGCAACCCCGTCACCACAATGATGCTGAGGCCCGCCAGCAAGGTAATGAGATGGGCGACCTCGTCACCATGGCGCAATTGCTGAACAAACTGCCGGGCGCGCCGGGAAAGGCGCGCGTGAGGAGTCGCTGTGGCAGCGTTGATCATGCTAGTTGATGAGCCCAATTGCCTTCAGTTCCCGTGCGTCGACGTCCTTCGGAAGCCTGGCGTAGGATAACGCCTCCACCTCGTTTTGCCCGTCGGTCAACATCCAGTGAAGGAAATCCTTTACAGCCTTTTTCTTTGCCGGATCGTCAATTTTTTCCGGGATCAGCAGATAAGTAAAACTGCAAATCGGGTAGGCGGTCTTTCCTGAGGCGTCGGTGATGGAAACTCGAAAATCGGCGGGAATTTTTTCCGATTCACTCGCCGCGGCGGCGGTAACGCTCGCCAGGTCGGCCTTAACGGACGTGCCGGAGGAATTCTTGACCCGACCGAAGGGAAGGTTGTTCTGGACGGCGTAGATCAGTTCCACATAGCCGATACTTCCCGGCTGCTGTTTGATCAGTCCGGAAACGCCCTCGTTGCCTTTGCCCCCTACCCCGGTAGGCCAGCTCACCGAGGTGTTGGACCCGACCTTGGATTTCCATTCCTCGCTGACCTTGGAAAGGTAATCGGTCCACACGAAGGTCGTTCCGCTTCCATCGGACCGGTGCACCACGACGATATCGGAATCCGGCAGATTGACGCCCTTATTGAGGCTGGCCAAGGCCGGATCATTCCATTTCGTAATTTTGCCCAGAAAGATGTTGGCCAGCACCTCACCGGTGAAGTTCAGTTCCTGATTGACGCCCTCGATGTTGTAGCTTGGAACGACGGCTCCCAAAACCGTCGGGAAATGCAGAACCTTAAACTTGAAATCGCCCAGCATCTTGTCGGTCAGGGGCATATCAGAAGCCCCAAAATCCACCGTTCCTGCTTGCAGTTGCCGGATGCCTGCTCCGGAACCCAGAGAGTTGTAATTCACCTCCACATCCGGATAAACCCGCTTGAACTCCGTGAACCATTTGGAATAGATCGGGGCTGGAAACGTGGCACCCGTGGCGTTGAGCAGCAGCGGAGGAGGCGCGGGAGCCGCGTAGGGGGATTCAGCATTCGTGCCGAGTCCGAAAGCAACTGCTACCACGACCAATGCAAAGCTAGTGATTGAAGATTTGAGTTTCATCTGTGTCCCTCCGCCGTCAGTGTCTGGAGCGAGTGTTACGGCGGAATTAAGACATGGTTATTCCTGGATTTAAGTCCTTAGCGGTCGCTCATTTTCGGCGTCGGATGTTACAGAAACATTAAGCATATGTTGCGCTGCGATAAAGGGGGCGGACGATTGAAGGACACCGCGATTCCACGGCTATGCGCCACGCGGCCGGGTGCCGGTGGGCAATGGCACATGGCTCCCTCCCAACTGATTCACACATCATGAGTTCTGGATGATGAGCCGGGTAGGTTGGAAGTTCTGGATCTACCTTACGAATTGCAAAATTTTTTCAAAACCGCATTTAATTTTCATGTCACAAACTTATCACACTCCATTAATCGCGCTCTTTCAGCATGAACGCGTCTTCCCGAGCAGCAGGGCTTGATTCCGCAAAAAGATCTCGAGATTGTTCTCGGGCAGTCGTGAAGTAAAAACTTCAAGGAGCAAATAATGCACAAAAGTGAGCTTGTCACCCTCAGAGTTGCTTGCCTGGTGTTGGTTCTGGTGACCTTGTCCGCATTCGGCGTCTTCGCCAGCGACGGCGATTCGTCTACGAGGGATACCACCACGCCTCCGGCGACCAGCGCCGCCAAGCCTGGCGCTGTACCCACCGATGAAATTACCCTTCTAAAGCAACAAATTGCCCTCCAGCAGAAGCAGCTTGAGCAGATGCAAAAAGCTCTGGAAGATCAGAAGCACCTTTTGGAACGGCTGACTCAGCCGGCTCCGGCCGCTGAGGTTCCGGCTCAACCTGCGAAGGCCTCCGCCACGGGCGGGTCTAAGACTCAGCCCTCAAAAGCCGTGGCCTCCAATGCGCCTGCGGTTCCAGTCGCTACTCCTGTGGCGGCGCCGGCACCGGCCGCGCAGCCCTCAACGGTCTCCACGGAAGCGCCGCCGCCCGTTCAACCGAGCACGGTCAGCCTGGGTGAAGTGGCCTCCACAACCCCGATCATTCCCCACTCTCAGAATAATACGGCTAACTCCATCCTGATTCCTGGCGCAAATAATGGCACGATGGGCTCCTCAAGCCAGGAAGGTGGGGAAAATAACTCGCCGCTTCAGTTCCACCTCGGGGCCGCGACATTTACTCCTGTGGGCTTCCTGGATTTCACCAGTGTCTTCCGCAGCAAAGCGGCCGGAGGCAACATCGGGACGAGCTTCGGCAGCATCCCTTACGCTACGCCTCCCTCGGGAACCTATCAGACGAACCTCAGTGAAATTCGCTTCAGCGTGCAAAACTCGCGCATTGGCTTCCGTACGGATGCGGACGTGAAGGGCGCTCACGTGATCGGCTACATGGAAGGCGACTTTCTGGGAACACCGGCCAGCCTGAATGTTGCGGTAACAAACGACGCCCAGCTTCTTCGAGCGCGATTGTACTGGGTCGACCTGCGCAAGGGCGGTTGGGAAATTCTGGGTGGCCAGACCTGGAGTCTAGCCACTCCGGGCCGTACGGGCATTTCACCGCTTCCCGCCGACGTCTTCTACACGCAGGATATGGACGTAAACTACCAGGCGGGCTTGTTTTGGGGCCGCATACCGGAACTGCGGTTCGTCTACCACCTGCCGAGCGACAAAGCAGCGTTCGCTTTCGCTATCGACAGCCCTGACCAGTACGCGGGGGGCTCGTCGGGAGGCGGCACCATCACCCTTCCCACGCTTCTCTCTTCCACCTATGCGAGCGAGTTAGACGAAGGCGCAAGCTCCGGGGGTATTGCCACTCCCGACGTTGCTCCGGATTTCATCGCCAAACTGGCGTTTGATCCCACCAAACGGATTCACTTGGAAATCGGCGGACTGGAGCGCAACTTCAAGGTGTGGGATCCGGGCACGGCAGCCGGCACATCTGCGCCTGCTGTCACTGCCGGCACTTTCACCTCATCCGGCGCGGGAGGTTTCCTGAATCTCAACGTCGAGGTTTTCAAAGGATTCCGTTTGTTGACCAACAACTTCTGGAGTGATGGTGGCGGCCGCTATATCTTCGGCCAGGCTCCGGATCTGGTCGCCAACGCCAACGGAACCATCACTCCCCTCCACAGCGAATCGACCGTGACCGGGTTCGAGTACACGAACCGGGGTCAGGTGCTCTACGCCTATTACGGCGGCATCATGATTGGCCGCGACAGCGTGATTGACAGCAACGGCAAACTCGTGGGTTACGGTTATGCGGGCTCCGCAACCAGCCAGAACCGCACTATCCAGGAGCTCACCTTTGGTACAAACAACACCATCTGGAGAAGCCCGAGGTACGGAGCGCTGAATTTCATCTCTCAGTACTCCTACGTGGTGCGCGATCCCTGGTACATCGCCCCGGCAACCCCTGCCAACCCCGTGAACGCCACGGACAACCTGCTGTTCTTCGACCTGCGCTACACGCTACCCGGCTCGGCTCCCACTTTGGGAAAACCTGCCCGGTAAGCGGGTTCACCCTGTCCGCTTCGGTGTGGGTTTCGGCCCGCACCGGGGCGGCAGGATTCCGCTTGCAGTCGAAAAGCTCACCCGAATTAATTCAATGAATATCGAATATTGCTGACGTCTTGCGGCCACGGGCGGTCGAGAAGTCGCGCCAGGGGATCGTCGAGCCCTTTCAGATAGCGTTCAAAAAACGCGAGGGCGTATTCGAGAATGAGAGGTTGGTAGGGCTTGCTGAGGTTTGTCCAGGCAAAGTGACTGGCGCCGCGAAATTCTACATAGAACTTAGGAGGAGCAGTCAAGTCGTAGGCGCCTTGCCGCCGCCGGACGAAGGGCGTGACGCCGAAATCGAGCGTGCCGCCCTGATACATGACGGGCACGCCCAAATGGCTTAGGTCTCCCTTTTGAACGTATGGCGTGCAATAAGGCGACATGGCCAAGACGGCTTTTACACGCGAGTCCTTCCACAATGGCCAAGCGCCCGCCAGCCCAAGAACCGTGTATCCGCCCAGCGAATGGCCTGCCAGGCCCACGCGATTTGGGTCAACAGGAATGCCTTGGAATGACTTCGGCTTCAGGACGGCGTCGAGGATGGCTTCCAGGTCATCGGCGCGGTCGCGATAGGTCGTCTCACTCCAGGCGGTGGGATCGAAAAACGGTTCCCTCGACCACAGCGCCGAAGGTGTTTCAAAATGCCGGGATCTTCCCGCCGCGCCGCAAGCTGCATCGCGATGGTCCGGGGCGAGAACCAAAAATCCCCTACGCGCCAAACCTTCGGTCAAGGCCAGGGATTGAGTGCCGCAACCCAGAAACCCATGCGAGAAGAGGATGACGGGATAACCTTCGGGGGGCACCGTTCCGGCCGGCTTCCATATCGCCACTTGACGGCCAGCGATGTTGATTTCAATCACCCGGTGCGTAGTCCGGCCCACCGAAACGAGAAACTTGTGCACCTCGTAGGAGCCGAGGAGCACGGCGACCACAACCGCGCAAATCCCTATCGTCAGTTTTTTCAGAACACGCCTGCGCCGCGATAATCCTCCTGCTCCTACCGGCATCTGTGAAGCCCTCAATTTTCGAGCGTAAGGCAAACCCTGCAGAGGAGCAAGCGAGGCTTGAAGCTATACAGAGCGACATAAATTGTAGCGGCGCTCTACGACCCGTCGCCAGAAGACGGCTTTGGGTCGCAGGGCGAGCGCCGACCGGCGGTCATCGACCGCCGCTACAGCCAAATATGCAAACACTTATGTCGTTCCGTATAAGAGCATAGCACGGGCGGACCACAACCCAGGAAAAGCCTTCACCACAAAGTTTCATAGAGGAGGGTTTCTCTGTGGCCTCTGTGGTGAGAGTTCTGCTTTGGCAACGGTTGGCGAGACGATTTTAATGAAATCAGCACTGTGCGCGCAAAGTCCCACTCAGTCTTTCACGGAAGCGGCCTTCGCGACAACCCCGGTCCCGGCAGCCACGACGGGGCGGGCGGTTACCGCAGGCTGGTTGCGCCGGCGGAGGGCATGATCTGCGGCGTTGCGCACGACATGGAAAAGTTCGGGATCGGAGAGCGGTGGTACGATGAAATCGCTCGCCCCCCGCTCGATCGCGTCCACGTACAACCCTACATCCGCCGAGGGCGCCACCACCACCACGCTTACCGGCACCGACGCCTTGGCGGCCATGGCCAGCACGTCCGTCCAGTCACCATCGGCAAGCTGTGCCTCTGTAAACACCAGCGGGGGCG
>JASHTO010000379.1 GCA_030040515.1 Terriglobia bacterium | reverse complement strand
TCCGGATGTGGTTTTCCTGGCGACGCCGCACGAAACCTCGCACCAGATTGTGCCGAAACTTCTCGATGGCGGGTTGCGCGTCATCGACCTGAGCGCTGCCTTCCGCCTGAAAGATCAATCCGCCTACTCGCAGTGGTACGATTTTGACCATCACGCTCCTGAGGCTCTGACCGAGGCGGTCTACGGCATTCCGGAATTTGACGCCCCGCGGATTTTACGGGCGCGGCTGATTGCGAATCCGGGTTGCTACCCAACGTCGGTTATTCTGGCGCTGGCTCCCTTGCTGAAGGCCGGATGGGTGAACGTCAGCGCTGGAATTGTCGCCGACTCGAAATCCGGGGTCACGGGGGCCGGCCGCAAGCCCACGGATAAGCTGCATTTTCCCGAGGTCAACGAAAATCTGCGCGCCTACAGCCTTTTCCGTCATCGCCACCTGCCGGAAATGCTCCAGGAATTGGAGCTTTCGTCGCGCGATTTTATTTTTACGCCGCACCTCTTGCCGATCACGCGGGGAATCCTGACGACGATTTATGTGCGCCTTTCCTCATTGCGCGAGCTGAGCGAGATTGAGGGCCTCTACAGAAATTTCTATGCGACGGCCCCCCTGGTTCGCATTTATTCGTCAGGAAGTTTGCCGGAGATTCTGGGCGTGGCGAATACACAGTACGCGGATATTGGGTTTGCCCTGGACCAGCCTACCGGGCGGCTCATTCTGGTCTCTGCGATCGATAATCTGGGGAAGGGCGCGGCGGGGCAGGCAGTCCAGAACATGAACGTAATGTTTGGCCTGCCGCAGCAGACGGGTTTGCTCTGAATTGCTGAACTGAATATCGAGAATTGAAGATGAAATTGGTTGTCAAAATCGGCGGCCACGGCGCGGAAGACCCGAAAGGGCGCAAGGAGCTGGCGAAGCAGATCGTCGCCCTTCGCGAGGCCGGGCATTCTGTGGTGGTGGTGCACGGCGGCGGCAAGATTCTGACGCGCACGCTGGAACGCCTGGGAATAGCGACGGAATTTCACCAGGGCCTGCGGGTGACCGATGCCGCTACGCGCGACGTGGCGATGATGGTTCTGGCGGGATTAGTGAACAAGCAGTGGGTGGCTGAACTGGGAACTCTGCGGCATCCTGCCGTGGGCCTCTGCGGTGGCGACGGCGGCTTGGTGCAGGCGCGCAAGCTGATGGTGGGCAGGAACGGCGACCGGAGGGATTTGGGCTTCGTCGGACGCCCACACAAAGTCAACACCACGGTATTGAATCTCGCCCTGCGTGGCGGCCTGATCCCCGTGGTTGCAAGCCTGGGCGTGAATGCCCGTGGCGAGTTTCTGAACATTAATGCTGATGATCTGGCGGCGGCGCTGGCCGTTGCGCTCCGCGCCAATCGTTTGGTTTACCTCACCGAATCGGGCGGCGTATGGGACGCCGAAAAGCGCCTGCTTCCGGTCGTGCGCGTCGGCGACATTCGACGCTTGATTGACGAGGGTGTGGTGCGGGATGGAATGATTCCGAAGCTCCTTTCCTGCGCCCGGACCCTGCGGCAGAACGTGGGCGAAGTGGATATCCTTTCAACCACCACAACCCACGTGTTGCTGCGTGCCATTAAACAAGGGGAAGTTGACGGAACCCGGATTGTGAAGGGCTGATGAATCGCGACCAGATTGCCGAACTCGAAAAGCACGTGTTGATTCCAACCTACGACCGGCTGCCGATTCTCGCCGTGCGCGGCGAGGGTTGTTATATCTACGACGAGGCGGGGAAGAAATACCTGGATTTTCTCGGCGGCCTGGCGGTCAACGCGCTGGGGTACAACCACCCAGAAATTATGGCGGCGCTGCGCGATGGTTCGGAGACCCTTCTGCACGTATCGAATCTTCTCTATCATCCCTACCAGGCGCCGCTGGCGGAAAAGTTGACGCGCCTTTCCGGGATGGATCGCGCTTTTTTCGCAAACTCCGGCACGGAGGCCGTGGACGGAGCGATAAAACTGGTGCGAGCGTGGGGGCGCAAGCAGGCCGCGCCGGGTCCTTTCGAGCGCTTTGAGGTTCTGGCCCTGGAAAACTCCTTTCACGGGCGCACGTTCGGCGCTCTCTCGGCAACGTGGCCAAAGAAATACCGTGAGCCCTTCGAACCCCTGCCGCCGGGAGTTCGGTTCGTCCGGTCAAACGACCCTGAGCATTTGCGCCAAAGCTTCACGCCGAACGTGGCGGCGGTACTGCTGGAGGTGATTCAGGGCGAGGGCGGAGTTAATGAACTTGGCGCGAATTTTCTGAAGACCGCGGCCGAACTCTGCCACACGCACGGCGCCTTGTTGATCTGCGATGAAATCCAGTGTGGGGTGGGCCGCACCGGACGCTTTTTCGCCTTCACAAAATTCGATTTGCAACCGGACATTGTACTGGTGGCAAAGCCCCTGGCCGCGGGTCTTCCGCTGGCCGCCATTCTGGCGCGCGAAGAAGTGGCGCAGGCTTTTTCTCCCGGTATGCACGGAACTACCTTCGGCGGCGGGCCGCTGCAATGCCGCTTGGCGTTGAAGGTACTGGAGATTCTGGGCAGTCCGGGATTTCTTCCCCGCGTGAGCGAGGTTGGAGCGTACTTCCGCCAGGAGCTCGAGAAATTGCGCGCGGATCTCCCGGTCATCCAGGAAGTTCGTGGCGACGGGTTGATGGTGGCCGCGGAGCTGGCGGTTCCCGGAAAGGTCGTGGTGCGCCAGGCTCTCGAGGCTGGACTGCTTTTGAACTGCACGCAGGAGAAAGTGCTGCGCTTCCTGCCGCCCTTGATCATCGAAAAGCAGCATGTTGACGAAGCAATCGGAATCTTAAGGCCAGTCCTGGCTGCGCTTGAGCCGGCGGCCGCAATGAAGGGGGTAAATGCCTGATGGCGGTGATGACGACGACGATCAAGAAACCGGAAACTTTGAGCGTTCAGGATCTATTGGCTGATCCTGACCTGACGCAGGACGACTTGGCGCTGCTTTTCGATCTCGCGGAGCGGGTGAAGGCGCGTCCGGGAAAGTACGCGCATGCCCTCCGCGGCAAACAACTGGCGATGATCTTTGAGAAGCCGTCGCTGCGGACACGCACCACCTTTGAAGTCGGCATGACCAGCCTGGGCGGCTTCGCCGTTTACCTCGAACATGCCAAGCCGCGCCTGGGCGAGCGCGAAGCCGTCAAGGATATCGCGCGTAATCTCGAGCGTTGGGTCCACGGAATCGTGGCGCGCACCTTCGCGCATGAATCCGTCCTGGAGTTGGCCGCCAATGCCGGCATTCCGGTCATCAATGCGCTTACAGACCTTTACCACCCCTGCCAGGCGCTGGCGGATTACTTTACCCTTCACGAGAGGTTTGGGGTATTGAAGGGAATGAAGCTGGCGTTCGTCGGCGACGGCAATAATGTTTGCCATTCACTGATGATTCTTGGGGCTAAGCTCGGCGCGTCGGTCCGTGTCGCAACGCCACCCGGTTACGAGCCTAAGCCTGAAGTTCTGGAAACCGCGCGCACAATCGCCGTGGAGACCGGAGCGAGTGTTGAGACCTTCCATGATCCGATGCAGGCGGTGGCCGGAGCACATGCGGTTTACACGGACGTTTGGACCAGCATGGGCCAGGAGTACACCGCGCACCTGCGGAACCAGGTATTTTCGCCTTATCGCGTGACGAAGGACCTGATGTCGGCGGCCGATTCCGGGGCGCTGTTCATGCACTGCCTCCCCGCGCATCGCGGCCAAGAGGTAACTGACGAGGTTATCGATTCGCCGCAATCGGTGGTGTATGATCAGGCTGAGAACCGCCTGCACGCTCAAAAGGCCCTGATGATTCTGTTGATGCAGGATGCGCGTGCGTAGTGTGGCATTCCTGAGTTTTGGAATTCAGCTCCGGGAGAGGCAATTGACGATTCGCAAAGCCAAGCTGACTGATGTGCCTGACATCCATCGGCTGATCTCTCACTACGCCGAGGAGCGCATCATGCTGCCGCGCACGCTCACCGACCTCTACGAGAACGTGTGGGAATTCCAGGTGGCCGAGGAGGAGGGCAGTTTCCTGGGCTGCGGGGCGCTCAAGCTTTACAACCAGGAGGTCGCGGAGATTCGCTCACTCTGCGTGGATGAAACGCGCAAATCCCAAGGCATCGGGCGCGAAATTACGGACGAGCTGCTGGATGAGTGCGAGGCCATGGGCCTGAAGACGGTCTTTGCCCTTACCACTTCGCCGGCATTCTTTGCAAAGCTGGGATTTCACGAGGTTCCGCGCGAGAGATTTCCCACCAAAGTCTGGCGCGACTGCCTGCGCTGCGAACGCTACACTTGTTGCAATGAAAAGGCGGTGAGCCTGGAACTCGCGGACCGCCCTGGCAAGCTGCGGGATTCCGCCGAAGAAATGGCGGAATTCTCAAGTTGAACTGCCGTCATTCGGAGATTTCGGACCCGTCCTAGACACCCGTAACGGTCTTGCGATCCCTTTCACCTCAACTGGATCCAGCGCCCTCTGCCTTCACACCCACAGTGCGAATCCAGGGAGAAGTCGGTGTATCATCAAATTCAGCCGCTGCGGGCACCGATCCTGAGGAGTGCCTTGAAATCAGCGGAAGAACGGACAGGAGAATCATGACCGCG
>JASHTO010000378.1 GCA_030040515.1 Terriglobia bacterium | reverse complement strand
CCGCTGGTTTCGAACAGGTCATCCCAATACCGGCTGTGGTGGCCGTCGCCGCCCAGCAGATTATCCGGCGAAACCAGCCGGCTGTAGATTTTCTGCGGCCCCTCGGGAGCGAGACCGTAGGCTGAAGCCTCCAGCCGGATGATCTTTTTGAAGCTAAAGGCCAGTCCCGCCTCGCCGTTGCCTATGTTTCCCAGCGTTTCATAGGGTCGCGCCAGCTCGTACGGCCGCGGCATCACCTGCCGATCCACGCTTCCCGAGCCCACCCCCAGGTTCAGGAAGGGTGTGACCATAACGTCGTAAGTCAGAATCTGATAGTTGCGGTCAAAGTGGTTGAACCAGTCCAACATAAACCGGCCGTCGGAATAGGTCTTAACCATATTGAAGCCGGCCGAACCCGTCAGAATGCTCGTAATGTTGATCTTGTCGTACTTGAAGTCGTACCGGACGTCGATATAGGGCGCCCCCACAATGGTCGTATCCCGCCAATCGTGCGTGGAAACAATCGAGAAGGGAGTGCGCGTGCTGTAAAGCGGAACGCCGAAATCAACCGAGGTATGGTTGTTGATCTTGTACCCGACATCGAAATTGTAGGTCAGCACATCTCCCATGTTGTCGTGGTTTCCCTCCGTCTGCACAAAGGCCGTTGGGCCGGAGGTGGCGGGAAGATCATTAAAGATCGAGGTGTTCTCGTTTTCGGCGGGTTTCTGAGCGGGAGTGGATTGTGCTCTCCCCCATGACGCCAGCAAAAAGGCAGTGAGCAGGAAGGTGTAAATTGGCCTCACTTCACGTGTCCCTTTCCCAAGCAAGTTTCGTCCCCAGGCAAACCTCGCGGCCCGCAGCGGATGGTATCCAGCGCAGTAGGATTGCGCCAGTCCCACTCCTCAGCCCTGCCGGTGGGTTCTACACACTCTCGGTTGCAACCTTATAAGAGCAGTGCTTGATGTATTCGGATCGCACTTCTTGTTCTTGACTTCGATGCCAAGTTAGGGAGCTCGGCGCTGGGGACTTCATCGCTACTTGCGGTTCGCTCTCCCCACACAGCGGTGGCTCATTCCACGCGACAGAATGAATTTCTGAGTCCGGCCCTGCTGCCTCAACGCGGCAAAACTGCAACTCTCGTCTTCCGCGCCCACTGCGCAGCATCGCCGGCTGGGTCAACGACAGAACCTGCTTTCGCACGGCAAGCCTGACGTTTGCAACTTCGCGAAGCTTCTCCTTCGCTGAGACCACCGGAAAGGTGCACGATTTCAAACCACGGTACGCTGAGATGCACAAATGCCGCGTAGAGGTTTGAAGAGGGGCCGCAATGGATTGTTAAATTCTTTTAACAATTTGGCCGCCCCAACTCCGTGACCGAATCCGAACGCGGATTGCCCGATGTCCTGCCTGTCTCCAGTTCGGGCAAAGTAGCACCCCAAGAACGATACATCAACAACCCTATCAGCACAATAGAAGATTGTGAACGTAATTTTACAGGTGTAACACCGAGAAGGAAAAATAGCACCCCCCGATGCTCAAGGCGGGCGGTCATGGCTGGATTTGCTGAGAGTAGGCTTTGGAATCCATCCTCTTATCGGCCACAAGGCGAAAGTTGACTCAAGAAATCGGCATTGTAGCCTTTTATGTAGCCCAATGAGACTTGAATCGCGGAGCGGCGCCCTTCGACCCGTCACCAGAAGGCTTAGGGTCGCCGGTGGGAACGCCGGCGCTACAGCCGATCGCAGTCGCAATTTGCGGACCGCCGCTACCGTGTCGGTGAAGACTCAACCCGCCGGCTTGGCGATGTGAATATCGAACCCGGTTCCCGGCAGGAGTGAGGTGAGGGCGAAGGCGGAGAAGTCGCCGAGATAATTCTACTCGGGGTATAATTGCATCCAAGTCCGGACGGCTCGAGGGCGCGGCCGAAGCAACCGGCGGGATGGCAGGTTGAAATCATGATCGGCAGCGAGGAGATCACCACCCGGACGGCCAGGGTGGCCGTGCCGGAATTGCTGGCGGCGAGGCTCTACGGCGATTCCGGAGCGGCGAAATTCGGCCTGACGGCAAGCGCCTTCACCGCAATTCTGGAGGAAGTGGCCGGTAAATACCTTTCGGCCGCCACCGGCGCTGCAGAGGTCGCGGAATTTCTCTCCCGCCTGCGCCTCGCGGAGTTGGCCCTGGCCCGCGGCTGCGCTCTGGGGAACGAAGCGGCGTGGGAAATGTTCCTGAACCGCTACCGCGAAAAGCTCTACAGCGCCGCTTACTCCCTGGTGCCCGCGGAGGCCAATGCGCGCGAGCTGGCGGATTCGCTCTACGCCGACCTGTGGGGAACGCGCACGGGGGAGGGCGGCCGGGTTTCCAAGCTGAATTCGTATACCGGCCGAGGCTCGCTGGAAGGCTGGCTGCGGGCCATTCTGGCCCAGGAATACGTGAACCGCTTCCGTCGCCAGCGCCGCTCCGTGAGCCTGGAGGAACAAACCGAGGCGGGGGTGCAGTTCCAGGCGGCGCAACCTGACCCCGCCCAGGCCGTCGATCCGCGCCTGACGAGGGCAACGGATGAAGCGCTCGCTTCCTTGCCCGCCGAGGACCGATTTATCCTCGCAAATTATTACCTCGATGGCCGTACTCTGGCGGAAATCGGACGCCTGCTGGGCGTGCATGAATCCACCATCAGCCGCAAGCTTGAGAAAATTGCCTCCACGACGCGCAAGGCCATCCGCGCCCGCCTGATGGGCCTCGGCATGAGCCGCAAAGAAGCGGAGCAATCCATGGAAGTCGAGGTCGCGGAGGTTGCCGTGGAAGTCCGCCGCCGATTGTTGCAAGAAGACGGCGGAGAAAACGTTCCTTAGTTGAAAGACGAGGGGCAGGTGAAGAGTTGGGAGGGCAGGGACAAAAAGTCGGTTTGAAGGCCGATCAGGATTTTGGCAGACGAAATTGACCCATGGCTGAGCTACCAAAAATCGCGTTAGCAAGATTGCGGGGAAGGCCTTCCGAATCAAGGGCTTCGAGCGCGCCCGAAGGGTTTGTGGCACGGGGTGTGCCCCATCCTGACGCCAACCTGCTTGCGGCATTTGCAGAAAAAACTTTGACGGAAACTGAACGCACCAGTGTGCTGCATCACCTCGCCCATTGTGGGGAGTGCCGCGAGGTCGCGGCGGTTACGCTGCCTGAAAATCTTGTGAACGCCGAAACCCCTGAGAAAGCTCACAGCGAGCGGTCGAGCCCTTGGCCGATTCTACGCTGGGGCGCGCTGGCCGTAATGATGGGCGCGCTGGCGATCATCATCACCTTGCACCCCAACCTCTGGCAGAATCATGCGGGCGTCACCCGCAGCGTGCCACCCGCATTTCCCGCGGGAAACAATGAGGGTCCGCCCTCCACGGTTTCCTCGCCGGTTGCAGCACAATCCGCAAAACCCGTGGAGCACAAAACCAGTGTGCCTGCGCGACCATCCTCTCCACAAGCGGCCGATTTGAATCAATCCCTGCGTGCGTATCAAATTTCTCCGCGAGACGGTCCCGAATCACAACACGCGGCCCGCCAACAGGTGACGGCGCTGGCTTCCACGCAGCCGCCGGCGCAGATTCAGGGCTCTCCCACGTTAGAGACGGGACCGAGTTCCGTCGCGGCCCGAACCGCAGCGAACCAGGTTGCGCCCCCCGCTTCCGGGTTCAAAGCATCACCGCGGACCGCTGAGTTAACCGCCTCCCCCATGGCTGCTTCCGCCGGACGACGATGGTTGGTAACCTCGGAAGGCAAGGTTATCCGGAGCGACAAGGGTGGTGAAACATTCGAGACAATCCTCGTTGATGCCGGCAGCAAGTTCCACACCGTCGCGACGTGCGGAGAGGAGGTTTGGGTCGGCGGCACGGGCGGCGCGCTTTTTCATTCCGCCAACGGCGGCGACACGTGGAACCGCGTGATCGTGAGTCCCGATGGCAACACAATGAGCGAGACCATCACCGGCATCGAGATTCGCAACGCCCAGCACCTTACGATCACAACGGCCTCTGGTATGCAATGGGAGAGCAATGACGCCGGCCAGCATTGGCAGAAGCTGCTTTGAGGCTGACCCTTCCAAACCCCGACATCCTTATTCGTGAGGTCTGCTCCACGGGCAGGCGAGAGAAAAACCCCGGAGTATAATAGAACAATGAGAATTGGCCTTATGAGGATCGAGGCCTTGCTGACGCGGTGAATCATGGCAACGCTCCAGGAACTTCTCAACGCCAACGTTCGCGAGGGTGAGCTTTACGAGAAGCTTGACCGGGGATTTGTGCGCTGCTATGCCTGCGGGCATTGCTGCCCCATTCCGGACGGTCAGGTGGGTGTTTGCAAGGTTCGTTTCAACGAGGGGGGCAAGCTTCTTGTGCCCTGGGGATACGCCGCCGGCGTGCAGTGTGACCCGATTGAGAAGAAACCCTTCCATCATGCCTACCCCGGCGCACTCGCTTACAGTTTCGGCATGCTGGGCTGCGACCTGCATTGCGCCTATTGCCAGAACTGGGTGACCTCGCAGGCTCTGCGCGACCCGCGCGCCGTCTCTCGCCCCATGCACGCTACGCCGGCGGAGTTGGTAAGCGATGCCCTGGAACAGGGCGCAAAGGTTCTGGTGAGCACCTACAACGAGCCGCTTATTACCAGTGAGTGGGCAGTAGCGGTTTTCAAGGAGGCGCGAGCTGCGGGACTCGTGACGGGATTCGTCTCCAATGGTAACGGCACCCCCCAGGTGCTCGAATACCTTCGCCCCTGGGTGGACCTCTACAAAGTTGACCTCAAGAGCTTCGACGACCGCCATTACCGCCAGCTTGGCGGGCGAATCGAACCCATTCTTCAAACCATCCGCACGCTGCACTCAATGGGATTGTGGGTGGAAATCGTGACGCTGCTCATTCCCGGCTTCAACGATTCAGATGACGAACTCCAGCGGCTCACGGAATTCGTGGCGAGCGTTTCCGCTGACATTCCCTGGCACGTCACCGCCTTCCACCAGGATTACAAGATGACCGACCCGGCCAACACCCAGCCACGCGACCTGATGCGCGCGGTGGCCATTGGCAGAGCAGCGGGATTGCGGTTTATTTACGCGGGAAATCTCCCCGGGCGGGTGGGCGACCTGGAGAATACCCGCTGCCCCGAGTGTCATGAACTGCTTATTGAGAGATTTGGCTATCACATCACGGAATATCATCTAACATCAAAAGGAACCTGCCCGAAGTGCAGCAAAGCCCTTCCCGGCCGCTGGGCAAAAAAGTTCGAAGGGCAGATCGCGGATTTGCCCTATTCGCCGCGTCCGCGAATGAGGAGAAGCAGTAGGCAGTAGGCGGGGAGTCGGAGACTACAGGTGTGGAAAATTGATTCCCTTGTTGACGAAACGACGCAGCGATTGTAGGGACTAAGCGCGCTTATCGCGTGGGTCTCTCGGGCTACCTCGTCTGCCTTACCGAATTCCGTAGAACAAATACCCCGGTCCCACGCGCAGATGATGCATCAGCGATTCCGGTGAGACGGCGCCGAGCAGGAACCCGCCCACTGCCTGTGCAAGTGCCAGCGGCCAGATGTTGCGATGGCGTGAAAACACTTCAGCAAACACAAATCCTGCAACGAAAGTCGCGACGATCAGAATAGGATTGGGGATGTGCGCAGCGCCGAACATGATGCCGACCAAAATGGACCTCAAGTGGCGGTTGTGGATGATCAGCATGAGGCGGTTGTTGAAGTACGACTGCGTCAGGTATTGCTGAAACGCGCACCAGACACCATAGCCAAGAAGAGAGAGCAGCGCCTGCCAGTTGGGAAGAATGGCCTCCAGGCGGTGGTGCGCCCAGCCATAACCAAGCAAGGGCAGGTAGAAGAGAATTGCCAGGGGCAGCACCCACTGTGCGCAGCCGCGCATGCCACTGGTTCCCAGGCCCAGTCCGCGCAACGTGTCCCGGTGCAGCGCGTGACTCAACAAAATCAGGGCGAAGAGAATGATCCAGGCGTCATGAAACGTGCGTTGCCAACGCCAGATGTAAGCGAGAATTCCAGCGAAAATCAGGGCGACTTCGAAAGCCGTAAAGAAAGCCAGTGGGCCTCGCTGAATGCCACCCGCTTGCCCCTCTACAGTTATCGCGCCCTCACTCATGAATGTGCCGGCTTCCATTGTACTCCTGAATTTCGGGTGGTGAGTTCGGGAGGATTGGTCCTATAGAGGATGACAAAATATTGTGACAGCTCTCTCCTTGTAGCGGCGCTCGATGAGTGCCGAAAACGGCGGTCGCAGACCGCCGCTACAATCGGACGCCGTCACTATATTCTCTCCGCCTCAGTAGTTGGCGGGGGGTGTGGGTGCAGAATCCGGCGAGGAATCCGCCGGGATGGCCGTCCGCTTGCGATGAGGCCAAACGTAACGGAAGGTGAGGTAAAGAGTCGAGGCGAGAAGAGTTCCCACGCATTCGAGCGCCGCCATACGCAGGAAACGGTTGGCAGGCAAGCCCAGACGCGCGCGCAACGCCATCCACATGCAATCGTTGTAAACGTAGGGAGCGATTCGGCAATCGCGCGTCGCCAGATCCGCCGCATGGAGGACCAAGCCTACAACCACAACCACCAAAACCATGCGCAAGGCCCTTTGCATGGCGTTCAGATTACCATGTCAGAGGGAATTAGTGTGTAGCGAAGGGCTTGAGCTGCCCTGCGGCGTGGATGGCGATTTCCACCGTATCGCTCACGTGAAGAAAAAGCCTGCTTGGATTTTTCAACCCCCAGCTCACGTACGGCACGGAGAAATTCGTGTCCGCGGTCAGCCGATCGCCGGCAAGACGAGCGTTGACAACCAGGGTGAGCGGGTGACCGGCCCCATGCATCGTGAATGTT
>JASHTO010000377.1 GCA_030040515.1 Terriglobia bacterium | reverse complement strand
CGCGGCACCGGCGCGGCCCTGCAATTTCTGAAGGCGGGGCCGAACGTCAAGATCACCGCGCTGGGCGACGTTTTTCCCGACCATCTCCAGAAATGCCGCGACCACCTCAGTAAAGAGGCCAACAACCAGGTTGCCGATGACCATTGCTTCATCGGATTTGACGCCTACAAGAAAGCCCTGGAGACGGACATTGACGTAATCCTGTGCGCCACGCCACCGCATTTCCGCCCGATTCATTTTGATGCTGCCGTGGACGCCAAGAAGCATTGCTTTATCGAGAAGCCCTGCGCGGTGGACGCTCCCGGAGTGCGCTCCGTGCTGGCCACGGGGCAGAAAGCGGCGTCGTACAACCTGTGCGTGGTGGCCGGTACGCAGCGGCGGCACGACCGCGCCTATCAGGAAACCTACAACCGCGTTTCGCACGGCGCCATCGGCGATATCGTGGGCGCAACGGCGCGCTGGAACGGCGGCCCGGTGTGGTACGTGAAAAAGAAAAAGGAATGGTCGGATATGGAAGGCATGCTGCGCGACTGGGTGAACTGGCGCTGGCTTTCCGGCGACCACATCTGCGAGCAGCACGTGCACAATCTCGACGCCGTGCTGTGGTTCACGGGCATGAATCCGACGCAGGTCATCGCCAGCGGCGGGCGCGTGCAGAAGGTCACGGGCGACCAGTACGATTTCTTCAACGCGCAGTTCAGCTATCCCAACGGCGGCATTATGGAGAGCATGTGCCGGCAAATCGATGGCTGCGAGCAGGACGTCTCCGAGTGGGTGGTGGGCACGGAGGGTTACACGAATTGCAAAAACACCCTCTATGATCTTACCGGCAAGGTGGTGTGGAAATATCAGGAGCCCGGGCAGGATCCCGGCAAGACGCGGGTGAATCCCTACGAGCAGGAGCACGTGGACTTCGTCAACGCCATCCGCACCAACCAGCCCATCAATGAAGCTGAGCACGTGGCCCACGCGACGCTCGCCGCCGTCATGGCCCGCACGGCCGCCTACACCGGCAATCTGGTGAAGTGGGACGATATGATGAATTCACCGGAGCGGCTTGGGCCCACCGAATACGTGATGGGACCGCTGAACATCAAGGCGGAAATTCCCGTGCCCGGAAACGCCGCGAACATCGCTAAGCGCGAGCGGTTTGCGTGAGCCCTGGGTGACCGACTTTCGTAGGGGCAGGGCTTGTCCCTGCCCCTAAGCCTTGGCATTGCCATCGCCAGGGCACCCGCAAGGGGTGCCCCTACGACAAAATTTCAAGCGGGCCCGCCACATCCACTGTTCACTATCCACTGCCCTACTCATACCGCAGCGCCACCATGGGATCGACTTTGGAAGCGCGCCAGGCGGGAATGTAGCTTGCCAAAAACGCCACTCCGGCGAGCAGCAGCGCGACGGCGATGTAAGTGAGCGGGTCGGTGGGCTTGACGTTGAAGAGCAGGCTCGAGAGGACGCGTGTCAGGCCGAGCCCCGCTGCTGCGCCCAGGACCAATCCCCCCGCCGTCAGCCTCATGCCGCGGGCGATGATGAGCCGGGTCACGTCAATGCGCTCAGCCCCCAGCGAAATGCGGATGCCGATTTCGCGTGTGCGGCGGGCAACTTCATAAGACAGCAAACCGTAGAGCCCTACGCAGGCGAGCACCAGCGCCAGCAGGCCGAAGAAGCTGGAAAGCCGGGCGATCACGCGCTCCTGCGTCATCAGGCTTTCGACGGCATCCGTCTGGGTGCGCACTCCAAACAGGGGAAGATTGCTATCCAGCCGGTTGGCGATGTCGCGCACTTGAGGAACGAGCGAAGACGGATTCGTCGCCGTCCGCACTTCGAAATATGCGTCGCCTGTCGCCAGCGGGATGTAGACACCGGGTTTAACCTCGCGGCGCAGGTCGTCGTATTTCGTGTCCCCCACCACGCCCACAATCGCCCAGCGGCGGATGTTGGGCGCACTTCCGAAAGAACCGCCGCTTGTGGAATTACTGCCGCCCTGGGTCAGCATTTTGCCCAGGGGATTTTCATTCGGAAAGTAGCGATGCACGAAGGCGGCGTTGACCATCACGGGCACCGTCGGGCTCGCGGGAGCCGGTGATTTCGGTGCGGCAGACGGCCCGGCAGCGGACCGTTCCTTCTCAGCAGCTTCGCGCAGAGCCGCGGCCTGGGCGGCTACATCAAAGTCCGCCGAGGTGAAGGCGCGGCCTTCCAGCACGGGAATTCGCAGGGTCTTCACGAACTCCGGTCCGGTGGCGAGCATATCCACTTCCTGCGTGGACTTTTCCGGCTGGCCTTCGATGTGGAGATCGCTGGTCCACAGGCCACCGCTGAGCAAGGTATCGGAAGAGTAGCTTGCGGAGATCACGCCCGGCAGCGCGCTGATTTGCTGCTGCATGTTCTGGTAGAGGCTTTGAATCTGTGAACCCTTGTACTTCTGAAGAGTGGGGTCAATGCCGAAGAGGAGCAGGTTGTGCGTATCGAATCCGGCTTTGACGCTGCGGAGGTTTTGCAGCGTTCGCACCATCAGGCCTGCACCCACCAGCACGATCATGGAAAGTCCGACCTGCACCACCACCAGCGTCTTATCAAGGTGCCAGCGGCGCCGCATGGACATGGCGCCGCCGGATAGCAGTGAGCCGTTGTCCTTGAGCGCGGGCGTCAGGCTCAGCCGCGTGCTGCGCAGGGCCGGCGCGAGTCCGAAAATCAATCCGGTCAGGACGGAAATCGAAATGGTGAAGGCCAGCGCGCGCCAGTCCGGCTGAATGGCGAAGGGA
>JASHTO010000376.1 GCA_030040515.1 Terriglobia bacterium | reverse complement strand
TTTCGGCGCATCGGCCGGTGTGCCGCCGAAAAGCCGCTCGGCAACGGCCGCCGTAGCTGCCGCTGCCGGGAATTCGAGAAATCCTCGACGATCATAAGTCTTCATCACTTCCTCCTTGGTGCGCGGGCCGGCCAAGAATTCGGTACTGGTCTATGCGCTGTGCGCTCGGGACTTTTTTACCTATCCATTGGCTGAGACGGGCAACCTCGCCCTCGAGACCTTGAATGCAGAGACGATCCAGGGGTTTCTCCTGGAGCAGATCGCCCATCGCTCATCGGAACCGGCGCGGCTTGTGTCGGTTGCCCTCCGCTCCCCCTCCCGGCATTCCCGAAACCGAGCGGTTGAGCATGGTCATCCAGAAAAGCCTCCAACTCAGAATGCAGAAGACCGCGATCAGGTCTACAAGCCGATCCGCAGTCCGCAGCCAAGATTCCTCCGCGTTGCAGCCGGACTTCAAGATTTTGTGATAGGTTTCAACCTTCCAGCGTGATGCACACCAAACTAAACACGGCGTCTTAAGTAATTGCGCATATCCGGCGCGATGCGTCATTGCGTTTGGTCCAGTTTGCGAACTCCGTTTCGACGGCGAGAGCGACATCGCCCAAGCTGGCAAAGTAACGATTATGAACACAAAGCCGACACGTAAGTTTCCACACCCGATCCGTCGGGTTCAGTTCCGGGCTGTAGGGCGGCAAGAAGTTCAAGCGGAAATGCTCCCCGTCTTGCTGCCGCCAGTCGCGGTGCAGCCGGGCGTGGTGGTATCGGGCCTGGCGCCGCAAAGCTCCTTCAAGAACTCCCAGCAGGTCAGGGCGTTGAACTTGCCCGTCTCCTGCTGGAAGAAGAATTGGCCATCGCGCAGGCGGACTGCCCCATAATCGCCCACGCTTTTCCGGGTGGGCTGATGGAACAGCACGGGGTCCTTGGTCTCAGGCGGGACCCACATCCGGCAACGCGAACCGAGTTGTTGAAAATGCACTTCGTCCACGGCCCAGAGATCAACCGTGGGATCGAGGCTTAAACTCCTGGAGTTTTCTTATGCGCCTTCTGCCGTTCCAAATCCGCACGGGCAATCAGCGCGCGCGGCTTGCGCAGCCGAAAGGCCCGCTGCCGAAACAGACGCTGGCATTAACGCACCCGCAGATAAACCTGGAAACGTTGCTCAGTCCACGCACTCAGGGTTTTCCCCTCCCACAGCGTGCCGGTCAAGCCCCCGTCGAGAGGATTCTGGCGCACTGCCCCGTCCACCTATCGCAATTGCGCCTCGCTCAGATGCCGAGGACGCCCCGAGCGCTGGCCCTCGGTCAGTCCGGCCAAACCTTGCGCCTCAAAGCGCCGAACCCAGTTCTCCACCGTGCGCGGCGAGTCTCCGAGCAAGCGGCTGACCAGTGGACAGGTCGCGCCTTGGGCCACCAACAATACTCCATGCAGCCGGCGATCATACCGCGATTCTTCCGAACGGCGAGTCTCGTTTTGCAGTCCCAAAACCAGGGTTTCGGCATCAGCGATTTGCGGTGGTTTCATACCTCCTTGAAACCTGAAACCGCAGGCCTTTAGAATACGAAATTACTTATGACGCTGTGTTTAGTTTCTGCATGGCCTCTGCCCGCGAACGGACGGGTAGATCGGTGAGAAGCTTCCAATCGATTGGCTCCCGATCCTTCGGAGCCCGGGTTCTTGCGCGTAGATCACCGTCAGGGTGGGATAGCATTTCTGTTTTCCGATAGGAGGAAGGACCCGAATATGGTGATATCGAATCTCCACGGTGGCTTGCGAGCTGTTTCCCTGCTGGTCTCTCACCTCGATTCGATGCAAACCCTTTCAGATTTCTACGATCTTAAATGCGCGCGGACACCGGCGATCATCCACACGCATCGCAGCGCCATGTTTAAGAGAAGCCAACGACTCGATGGGGAACGTAGAGTTCCTCAAGATGCCGAACCTCTTCCGGAGAGAGATTTACCGAAAGTGAGCCGATGGCATCGTCCAGATGTTGCAGTTTTGAGGCCCCGACAATACAAGCGGTGATTGCTTCACGTTGCAACAACCAGCCTAGCGCGACTTGTGCTTGCGCTACATTGTGTTGCTTCGCGATCTGAGCTACGCGCTCAATAACCTGCCGGTCCAAATCCTCCGTTGCCTGATACAGCGTCTTGTCATATTGGTCCGTCTGTTGTCTTGCAGTTTTTTTGCTCTGCGAATTCCTGGCCAATCGTCCCCGGGCCAACGGGCTCCAGGGGACTACACCAATTCCTTCCGCCGCGCACAGCGGCAGCATTTCCCGCTCCTCCTCCCGATACAATAGATTGTAGTGCGGCTGCATGGAAACAAAGCGAGTCCATCTGTGTTGATTGGCCAACTGAAGCGACTTGGCAAACTGCCAAGCGTGCATGGACGAGGCGCCGATGTACCGCGCCCTTCCTGACTTCACAACGTCATGAAGGGCTTCAAGTGTTTCCTCGATGGGTGTCATGTAGTCCCAACGGTGAATCTGGTAGAGGTCGATATAGTCCGTGCCGAGACGTTTCAAACTTGCGTCGACCTCTCGAAAGATGGCTTTACGCGAAAGCCCTCCGCTATTGGGATCATCCTTGACCATCGGATTGAAGACCTTGGTAGCAACGACGATGCTGTCCCGCTTAGCAAAGTCGCGGATTGCCCGCCCAAGGATCTCTTCGCTGGCGCCGTTGGAGTACACATTCGCGGTATCAAAGAAATTGATCCCCAGTTCCAAGGCTCGTTTGATAAAAGGAAGCGACGCCGCTTCGTCCAACGCCCATGGGTGTGTGCTGCCTTGCGGATTCCCGTAGGTCATGCAGCCCAAACAGATTTTCGAAACCTTGAGGCCCGACTTGCCCAGATTTACGTATTCCAAAAGGTCCCTCCAGTGCGTCACTTGCCCGCGTTGTTCAGACTTAATTGAATTCGCTATTTTGTAAACCCGTGCGGTAAGCACGCCCCGAGGCGGAGTCGTCGTCCAGTATGCACCTGCTGGGTTCCCGCGCCTGCTGACATGCCCGCGATCAGCTTGCATAGGTCGGCGGGAATTCTTGGTCGGCCTCGGGCTTTCGACTTCCACTGCCAAAACAGTCGAAATCCTTTCCGGTGCCATCGGACCAAGGTGTCGGGTTTAACGACGGTCAGAGGTTCCCGCCACGCTGGCAGTGTGGAAAGCAACACATGAGTCAACTTCGCAGCAGCCTCGGCCTGACGAGGTTTGACCCTGCGGTCAATGTACGAAGCCAATTGCTTGCGGAGGAAGAGATTATATGCAGCCGAAGCATACCGAGTCCGCAGGCTGCTGATAAACCGCAGGGCATCCAGCAAAAGATCGAACATGGTCAGTAGCGTCTTGGACAGAAAGTCGAGCTTCGGCATCAACCACAGGATCGCACACCCCGGACATTGTCGTCACCTAAAAGTGTTAATCGGGGCATGTGGAATTATTGTGGACCGAAGTTCGCAGCTTACCGCCTACTGTGTTCTCCTAACGCACAGAACGGATGGACGCGCCATGCCGTTTCCGCTTCAATGGCGAGGAGACGGTTGTATTTTGCCAGGCGTTCGGACTGGGTAATTGATCCCACCTTAATCTGGTCCGCCGACCAACCTGCGGCGATATCCGCCAGCCAGTGATCTTCCGTCTCGCCGCTCGGGGCGCTTGCGGTCACTTGCCACGCGGCGGAGCGCGCCATTCGCAATGCGGTGAGAGCTTCCGAAAGGGTGCCAATCTGGTTTACCTTGAGCAGAAGCGTATTGCAGGCTCCCTCGTCGATGGCGCGGCGGATTCGCGCCGGATTCGTACAAAGCAAGTCGTCTCCCACCACTCACGCTATTTTTCCGATCGCTTCGCGCAGTTTCGGCCAGTGGTCCCAGTCTTCTTCGGCCAGCGCATCTTCCACGCTCACCATGGGGAACCGGCTCACCCAATTCTGGACGCGGGCAATCATTTCATCAGAACTCAGCGCCTGGCCGTCTAGATGGTAACACCCGCCAGCGTAAAAATGGGAAGCGGCAACATCGATCGCGATCGCCACGTCAGCGCCGGGGCGATACCCGGCCGCGGTGATGGCTTCCACAGCCGTCTGAATCATGGCATCGGCGCTCTCGCAGGGAGGCGCGAGGCCACCTTCATCGGCCGTGAGCAGACGCATTCCGTAGCGGCGCTCCACCAAGGCCGCTGCGGCCTGGTACACATCATAGGCCATGACCAGTGATTCGTCGATGGAAGTTGAAGAAACAGGAACAATGAGAACGTCCTGGATGGCGACTTGCCCGCCAGCGTGCTTTCCACCACTCAGCAGGTTGATGGTCAATCGCGGGAGGGTTTTAGGTTCCTGACCAAGAAGGGAAGCGAAGTGAAAGTATAGGGGCATCCGGCGCTCCAGCGCGACGGCGCGGGCAAAAGCAATTGAGACGGCGAGCACCGTGTTGCTGCCGAGGCGGGCTTTATTGGGCGTGCCATCCAGGTCGATGAGAGCCTGGTCGAAGGCGGCCTGGTTTTCGAAGCTACCGCCCACCATCGCCCGAGCCATCTCCCCGTTTACGTTCGCTACGGCCTTGCGGCAGCCCAGACCGTGGTACCGTTTCGGATCACCGTCACGTAGTTCACAGCTTTCGGCTTGGCCGGTGGAGGCGCCCGAAGGGATGGAAACGGACGCAATTGCACCGCTGCTTAACCGGCACGTGGCACTCACGGTGGGACGGCCACGACTGTCAAGAATCTCAAGGGCGTTCAGTGTTTCAATCGTGCTCATAGGCATTCAAGAAACCTTTCGGCTAGTTCCGGCAGACTGCGCGGAGCATCCCCAAGGAGTGACAATACAGCGGCTTGTTGGCGGGTCCGCTTATCTTTATCCAGGTATTCAACCGGGGAACGCCCTGCGACTCGCGCCAGCAGGTATCCAAGTGTATGCCGGACGGAGGGACCTTCTGCGGCCAACCCGCCGTTTTGTGAGTAGACTTTCCAATAGTATTCCACGGCCGCGCGCACGTAACATATAAACCTGCGGTGGGTAGGTACGGACCGAATTTCTCCCGCCGAGCCCAACGTCCCGTCCGCACCAGCACCACATCCCCCGGCTCCACGGTGACACCGGCCTTCTCCCCCCAAGCCGACAGGTCTTCCGGGTAGATCGCTTCTCCCGGCTCAAGGTAAGGCCGCCCTTTCAGTCGTGGAATGTCGAAAAGGATCCCGCGGGTGAAGATTCCGGCCTTCAGTTGAACCACATCGAGCTTTTGCGCCCCGGCTGCAGTGACCAATTGCCGGGGAAATCCATTGTAAAGCGTGTCGCCGTCGAACATATGGTACAAGGCGTCGAGATGCGTAATGAACTCGGTGTGAAAACTAACGATGTACTGGTCAAATGCAAACGCGGCGGAAGGATCAGCGCCGGTGGTCAGCATCTTATGACTGAAGGGCGGGTTGTTGTCCACAGTCTGTTCGGTGGAATCATTGTGCGCCAGGGAAATTGCCATGCCCTCCTTGACGAGGGCCGCCGCCGCGATCCGCTTCGTAGGGGTGATAAGGTTTACCGCGCCGAGTTGGTCATTAGCTCCCCACCGGCCCCAATTGGAAACCTCCTTGAACCAGCGGTTGATGTCGGCTTGCGTCGCCTTCGATTCGGGATGCTCGTGCCCGTCTGACCGCGCATTGTTACTCGCTGTCGCGCCGCTGTTCTCGGAGGGGATGACCTCGAAACTTGATCGCGGATAACCTTGTAGTGTTGTAGCGCCAGGAGTGAGACTAGCGCTCCCGACGAGCGCGAGGATTTGGCGTCGCGAGATCAGCGTCATTTTTTCTTCCGTAGTCGGATAGCTCGAAGTTCCCGGCGCGAGCGGGGTCCGGACGGACTGTCTGTGTAAACCAATGCATTAACTCCGATGTCCGATGCACCCTTGTGTTGCCAGCGTCTCGATGTGATGCTCTGCGCGCGAAGTTTTTAGATGAACTCCTTGGTATGTAGAGCAGGTCCGGAAGCACGGTCCTCTGTGGA
>JASHTO010000375.1 GCA_030040515.1 Terriglobia bacterium | reverse complement strand
CGGTATGATAAGACGGCAGGAGGGCAGCAGGAGGTGGATCAGGAAGCGGGTTGATACCGCGGACGCGGGCCGGAGGGGCGGGCTGATTCATCCTTTTCAATATCTAAACAGGTTATATTGCGCATGAGCATAGAACATTTCGAATTACCGGAGCAGAAGAAGCCATTCGCCGGCACCTGCCATCGTCAGTGGCGGGACCAGGAAAGTCCTTACGTTGTGGCGCAGGTTTGCGAGGTTTGCAAACTCTACCGGTACAAGAGCAGCGCGACGGCGGACTGGGAGTATCGTGCGCCCATCCCGTTCGGGCGACTTTCCGGGCAGTAACGCGGCTGGAAAAGAGAATCGATCTCGGGAGCGGGCCCATCGGGCCGATACGATTTTTGCCCGCTCGTGATATACTCTGCCCGATATCGTGTCGACGGGAGCCAAATGAAGACTTGCCCGACGTGCCAATCGAGCTATCCAAATAATTACGCGATCTGTCCGGCCGATGGCTCGCCGCTGCAGGAAACCGGCATCTGGACGGAAGGCAGTGTCCTTCGCGGGAAATACCGCCTTTTGGCTAAGGTCGGGCAGGGCGGCATGGGCGCGGTCTACAAAGCACTGCACCTGGCATTCGATGAAATGCGGGCGATCAAGGTCATTGCCCCGGAACTTCTCAGCGACGACCTCTTCGTCAAGCGGTTCAAGCACGAAGCGGTCATCACCCGCCGCCTGCAACATCCCAACGCCGTTCGCGTGGACGACATCGATGAGGCTGAGGACGGCCGCCCCTTCATTGTGATGGAGTTCATTGAGGGCAAGAGCCTGAAAAAGCTGATTCGCGAAGAGGGGCCGCTGCCTTTTCAGCGCGTGCTGTCCATCATCAAGCAGGCCGCAAGCGCGCTGGAGGCCGCCCACAAGCTGGGCATGGTTCATCGCGACATTAAACCGGACAACATCGCGCTGGTAGACACTCCGGAAGGCGAAATGGTGAAGGTTCTTGATTTCGGCATCGCCAAGGTGAAAGAGGCGCGCATGGGCGACGCCGCGGGGATGACCTTGACGGGCGCCGGCGTGGTGATCGGCACGCCTCAGTACATGTCGCCCGAGCAGGCCATGGGCAAGCGCGGAGATGAATTGGACGGACGCGCCGACCTTTACTCCCTCGGAATCGTGATGTACCAGATGCTCACCGCAGACCTGCCCTTCCGGGCCGACACCACGATGGAAATGCTGCTGGCTCACATGCAGAAGGCTCCGGCCCCCATCCGTGAGCTGCACCCGGAACTGCAAGTTCCTGAAAACGTCGCCAACCTTACCATGCGTCTGCTGGAAAAGAATCGCGACCTGCGTCCGGCATCCGGCCGGGTGCTCATTCAGGAAATTGAGAAGATTGAGCAGGAGATGATGAGCCCGGGGAAGACGCGCGTCCTGACGTCGGATGATTTGATTCCCGTAACGGATAACCGCGCTCCCATGGTCAGTAATCATGTAACGGCGCCCATAGCGCCCCCGCCCCGTCCGCCTGCGCCGGCACCCGTCGTTCGGCCGGCGGAGCCGCCGCGACCTGCCCCTGCGCCCGCTCCCCGCCCGCAGCCTCAGGTAGTGGCACCTCCCTTGCGTCCACAGCCTCCCGATTCCCATTGGGGACTGTGGGTTGGGCTGGTAGTTTTGCTGGTGGGGATTGGCGGCGGAGGATTGTACATTTGGAAGCGGCACCCGGCTACATCGCCAGAGCCAGTGCAGAATTCTGAGCCGGTTTCGAACCCTAATCCTGCATCCTCGCCCGCGCCGGATGTTACTCAGCCGCCTGCCACGCAATCGGGTACGAATCCTGAAGCTTCCACGCCGGTACAAAATCCTGTTCCCACTTCCACACCGGTAACCCAGACAACCCCGCCGGCACCAAAACCTAGACGTTACCCCCCTATCTCAAATCCGCCTCCAAGCCCCGCTCCTGAGGTCACGCCCACAGCCCCCACGGTTGATCCCAAGGCAATCCAGGCGAAGATTACTTTGGGGCAGTTTCACCAGGGCCGCGGTGAGTACGATGATGCCATTGACCAGTACCGGGAAGGCTTGAAACTTGACCCCAACAACGCAAAAATTCGCAAGCTGCTCGAGGAAACCATCAATGCCTGCAAGAAAGAAAACCAGATTTTGGGTGAAGGTTTAAAGTGCGGGGCGCAGTAATGACCACTGTGCGGTGCGATTAATCCCTCTCCCGGTCTTGACGAGGTCTTCCCGTAGCGATATAAAGGGCGAGTTCAATTCCCGAGGCATTGGCGGATGGGTTTGAAATCAGGAAAGAAGCACGCCCTGAGGTTTCTCACGCTCCTGGTGCTGGGAGCGGGGATTGCTCTGATTCCCTCCCATGCGGATGCGCAAAAGGGCACCAAGAAACTTACCAAGCAGGACGTCATCGACCTTCTTACCGGCGATGTGCCCAGTGACCAGGTGGCGGTAGAGGCGCGCAAAGCGGGCATCTCCTTTCAAGTCACTCCCGATGTGGAAAAGGACATCCGGGACGCCGGTGGAACAGAAGACCTGATCCGCACGTTGCGAACGCTCGCGCCCGCCCCGGCTGCGGTCCCTACGCCACCCTCGCACCCGTCGCCCTCTGCCTCACCTCCTGTCCTCATGATTTTGTCAAACCCCGGCGAGAGCCAGGTGTACGTTGACGATGAACCGATGGGAACCACCAGTCCCGAGGGCCGTCTGAAGCTGACTCGGCTGTCGCCGGGGAGTCATACCGTGCGTATTTCGCTCAACGGTTATCAGGATCACGAGGAAACCGTCACCCTCTCAGAAGGACATACGGTAACTGTCGCGGCCCCGCTCCAGCAGGTCCAGGCACCCGTAGTGTCACAGCCGAAGCAGCTCCCCACGCCGGAAATAAGCCCCAACTCGCCATCGCCGCAGCCGCAGCAACCCCAGCCCCAGCCCCAGCCGCCCCAACCCCAGCCGACCCCAGCTCCCACGCTCAATCCCATGCCGCATAACGGCTTCGTTTACTTCCGCGTGGCACACGATCATGGTAAGAACGGCAACGATTACTGTGTCGGGGTGATGGCCATCGGCAATGGAGTGATCTACTACAAGGCCGACAACGGAATTCACAATTTCCAGATTCCCTTGAAGAATGTCAGCCAGGTCGCCAAGAACGCCGTATACCTGGCGAATTATTACGCCTTCCACATCCGCGTGAAGAGGGGATACCCTTTGAACTACAACTTCGCGGCCCTCAATGCGCAATCCCAACCTGTCCCCGGGGACGCCATCATAACGGCCATCTACAACGCCATGGGAAAATAATATTTCCTGCCTTGCCCACCGGATTCCTGGTTCATTCCCGTTTCTCCCAGATATTAATTGTCCCGAATTGTCGTCCGGGCCAGACAGGCTGTGGAAGCGCTTGACGGGCCGTCGAAAGGTGGGGGCACCCGTTTGCTGAGAGTTGCCGCGCCCAGTGCCGCCGACCGGGCCGCCGCGCCATATTTGAAATCGCCGGTGGGGACACCGGCGCTACAGGCCGCATAGAGCGCCGCCGGCCAAGCGGCCGTCCCACTCCACAAAGAGCCCGTGCCGCCACGCTGATCTGTACAATTTCGCGCATCAAGACACCTCACCCACAGGAACATTGGCAATTTGGGTTACATTTCTGCTGACAGCTATAACTTTTTGGCGAATCCTTGAGTTAAGAACAACTTATACGTTCTGCCATCCTGCCTTGCCCAGCACGCAAGCCGGGTAAACTGCGGGATTTCACGCACGGGTGCGTGATTTGCCGCTCTTGGCGTGCGCAAGGAGCATCTTCCGCCTTCGCTTTTGCATAGCCTTGGCAGGAGGCGTCGTTATCTCTTGCGATCCCGAACGCGCAAGTAATGCGGTTGCTGCTCCAAGATCAAGCCACGGTTAATGATTTTTTGACCGTGGGATTTGCCCATGTCATGAAGACCCGCGGTCAGAAGTGCACTGACCGTGGCTGCCCGCTGGCGAAGACATGCAATTCAATGTTTGCGTTCACGTCGAGACGCGGACATTGGTAGGCATGTCTGCGCCGGCCTCGGCAAGCAGGAGCAGCGCTGCTGCCGGAAGGCATTTTCTTGCTGCTGTTCACTGCTCGGCCGGCGGTTTGGCGTGCAATGCATTTTCTTCGTCGAGGCCGTCCGGATAAGCAATCATCAAATTATACCGGCCTACCGCACGATTGAATTCCCCCACGGCGGCGTTGTAGCTTTGGATGCGCGCGTTGAAATCGGCCAAACGTGCGTCAAAAGCCGCGGCCTTTTGGGCGTGGGCGCGACGGCGGGCATTTGCAGTGGAGATTTCCGCGTCGCTCGGCCCGCCGCCCTGCTGCGAGTTCGCGGCGGCGATGCGCTGGTTAAGTTCGTGCACCTGCTGATTCAGGTCCGCGGCTTCGCTCGCGATGGCCGCGCGAGATTGATCCAGCTCGAACCTTTCGTTTTGAAGCTGTCGGGATTCCTGTTCCAGCCGTCGAGACTCGGCCTCAATCCAGGCCTTGAGGCTTGCCTTCTCGCCCTCGGCGGCGGGGATGCCCTCGAACGCGCCCGCTTGCGAGAGGCGGAGCAATTCGGCCTGGAACCTGGGCCCATGCCCCTCATTCCTGTCGCCGATACTAAACATGTATTCGTGCACAATCTCGTGGCAGAGCACTCGCCGGGTATCGGCCACGTCCGGGCTGATGGAAGGATTGAGCAGGATGAATTCCTTGTTGTCCTGCGACGTCCAGAGGCCTTTTTCAATGAACCCCTCCGCGATGAGCGGCCCGATCTCCTGAAGGCGGTCCTCCCAGAGAACCGGAATGCTGGGAAGCTTATTCTCATAATATTGTTCGCTGATTTTCCGGTATTCGTCTTCCAGGTAAGGATCGCCGGGTTTATCAATGTCTTGGGAAGTGATCTCGCGGGCCCGCACGGTGCTGGGGCTTGAATCTTCGGCTGAGGGCGCTTGCGATTTTATCACCGAGCTGGGATTGAGTCTTGCCGCGCCTGCGGAATTGTCTTTGAGCGTCCGTGCCGGCCCGGCATCAAACCCTTTGAATCGCCACCAGCCCACCAGGACCAAAATCGCGGCAAGAATTGCCAGGCTCGGCGTCCAATCGCGCCGAGGCCGGCGGGGACGCCAATTCTCCGGCAGATCTGCCGAACTCGGCCGGCGCGGGGGAGAAAACGGTTTGTTGATTCCTGGTGCTCCCATTCGAAGACGCCATCGCCGCGATGAGATTCTGGGGCTGGCCGGACAAGATCATTTTATCCCTAAAATCTCGACTAAAATCACTTGGTGCGTCTCGAATGGGACTCTATTAAGGCTGGCAGGAACCTGTAGCCTCTCGAGAAACGGTTCCTGGAACCTTATCCCTCGCAAAGCGGGTCTGCGTCGGCCAG
>JASHTO010000374.1 GCA_030040515.1 Terriglobia bacterium | reverse complement strand
GAACTCGTGCAGCCCGCCGTCTTCCGTGCGCAGGCGATAAGCGAACAAATTGGTTTCACCGGGAAAGACCGCCTCGAAAAACCCGTCGGCATGGATGCGCTGAAGCGGCACGGCCTCACTTCCGCCCGGCCCGCCCTTCGTCGCCTGGTGCACGCCTTGGCGTGCAACCCAGGCATTCTGAGCGCGAGGCAGGAATGCGCGCACCGCCACGCCCGGGTTGCCCTGCACCTCGACGCGATGCATGCCCAGAACGTGGAAAGGATCGCCGTGCTCCGCGCGCACGATTTGGGCAATCTCATCCACCGGAGCCGTCGCTTCTGACAGAAGTTTGAGTTTCGTGGGCATGTTCCTATTCTATATGCAGGCGCGAGAATATCCAAAATCGCGCATTTTGTAGTGCGGGCGTCCCACCCACCCTCGTGGCATGGCCGCCCTGGCCATGGGCACAGGCGGGAGAAGCTGCGAAAAAATAAACAATCTCACGCAAAGGCGCCAAGACGCAAAGTCACGAAACCCAGTACTGCTTTGTTTGCTTAGCGGTACTTTGCGCCTTGGCGCCTTTGCGAGAGGTGTTTTTCTTTTCAGCAGATTTTTTCGCAAGTTCGGATGCCCGTGCCACAGCGGATAAGATGCCCGCACCACGAAAGCCGTTCATTACTATATTTCGCAAATCTCAATTGGTTAGAATCATCCGCTCAGGAGGGCATGATGCCAAAAATGATTTCGCGTTTGATGTTGCTCACGATGCTGATCACAGGATCGACCCGCGAGTGCGCCTGCTCGAGGGTTCTCCCGTGCCGTTCGCGCAGCCGTTTGACAAGTCGGTGAGCGCTCTGGTGTTCATCGGCCAGCACGCCATGGCCGGCGCCAAGGACAGCATCCTGACCCATACCATGAGTTCGCTCGACGTGCAGAACTGGTGGGCCAACGGCAAAGCCATCGGAGAAATCGGAACCTGGGTGATGGTCACCGGCGAGCGCGGCATCCCCACCATTATGCTCTCGGGAGACACCGCCGCCGCCGAACGCCCCCACCTGGTCCGCCCCGGAGTCGAGCAAATCGATTCCAGAACCTGGGCCTATAAAGGTCAAACGTTTACGAAAGCCTTAGCATTGGTGCTGGGGAATTGAGAGTGGAGATGATGGAATCATCCATTTCAGATCGGGAATCGGTGGTTCGGGTTGCAGAGTGATCCTACCCCGGCCTGCTCGCAAGTGTGGTTGGCCTCCTGGAGCAGGCGCGCAGATCGTCGGCGCGTTCGATCAATGCCATCATGACGGCGACCTACTGGGAGATTGGCCGGCGGATTGTGGAACACGAGCAGCGAGGGAAGGCACGGGCCGGCTACGGCGGGGCGCTGATCGAAAAGCTGGCAGCCGATCTGACCGCGAGGTTCGGCAGAGGCTTCTCGCGGCTTAACCTCTTCCAGATGCGTGAGTTTTATTCCTTATGGCCAATTGTGCAGACACCGTCTGCACAATTGGAGGTCACGCGGACGACCCAGGAAGCGGCAAAAGTGCAGACAGTGCCTGCACAATAGCGTAAGCCCCTTGCAGTAAGATGACCAAGACCCTCCGCGCCCTCCGCGGCAAGGTCGACCAGCGCGATCTGTAGCTACCGGCATCAATAATAGGGGGCGAAATATCCACAATCAAGACTTCTGGCAAAGTAGTCCGAAGAGGAGGGCAGGGGCGGCGGGAAATTGAGTTGAGGTTGCTGCCGCCGGCCCCTGTTGTAGGTGAGCTTATCGGCGTCCGCCGCTGTGGCCACCGCCGTGGCCTCCGCCGGACGAGTGGCCGCCTCCACCGCTGCTGCGCGGTGCGGAATAGGAATGCCCGCCACTGGGGGCGGAATAGGTGCGGCCTCCGCTCGGCGCGCGCTGCTGCATGATGGGTCGATTCAGGTTGAGCGAGGGGCGCGAAGAGCTTCCGGAAGAGTAGCCCCGCGACGAGCCTGAGTAGCCTTGCCATCCGCCGCGCGAATTGGACTGCGAGGAGTTCGTCCGCCCGCCGCTATAGGGACTGGGGCTGGCGAAGCGATCCCAACTGTAGCGGTTCCCCTGCGACGTGGGGCTACTTCTCTGAAAGTTGGGGTTGCCCGATGGCCGTGCGTTGTAAGTGCTTCCGCCCGAAAATCCGCGGTAGCTGCTGCGGTCAGCGCCCGCGCCGTAACTTTCACCCGTGCGTCCGGAGGCATAACTTGAAGTGCGGCCGCTCATCGCGCTGCCACGAGAGGAGAACATGTGCTCGCTGCCGAAATTGCCAGATCGGAAGCCCGAAGGAGCCGCCACACGAGTCCCCAGGCTGGCCTGCGTATGTGCCACCGGCAGGTTGCCGTGCACCATGCTGGCGGTGTGCAGCATGCCTTCGCTGATCGGAGCGCCGCGCGTCACGCGTCCGGCGGCGAAATCCTGCGAAGAGACGTGCATGATCGCGCTGCGCATGTGAGAATCCGTCATGGCGCGCTCCAGGTTCGAGCCGTAAGCCGGTCCACCGGCACGCACGAAGCCAGGGCCGCGGAATCCGTTAAAACCCACAACGCCGAACGTGTGGCCCGCACCAAACCACGGATGGAAAATGTCGCGCGGGCCGAGCGCCAGCCAGCCAATCGATCCGAAACCGAAGCCGATGCCAAAACCTCCACCGAATCCGAAGAAGGAAACGTAAGCAGGCGCCCAGAGGGGCCGTGGACCGAAGAATCCCACCGCCGGCCACCACATCCAGCGGCTTCCATAGAGGAACCACCGGCCGTAGTGATAAGGCGCCCAGCCCCAAGGCTCATAAGAAATCCACGTCCAGCCCCAATAGGGCTCCCAGCCCCACCGTCCAACGCTGTAGGGAATCCAGCCTGCGTCCACCTGGGGCGTCCAGCACCAGCCGTAATCGGGAACTTCCTGCCATTGGCCGTTGGCATCGAGATCACTCGACCCCGTATAGTATTGGTCGGTGTGCTGCCAGGCTTGCGCGCTTTCGATTTGCCGGTCGCGGTCGGAGCACCAGCGGTCAAAATCGTCTCCGGCGGGAGCCGGATCAATTTTGTACTCGGGATTGTCCGCGCCATGGATTTGAATGATCTGCCCGGCTTCCACTTTGGTGCTGCCCTGGTTGGTAAGAACTTCCGCTTCGCCCGCGCGCACGATCAACAAGGTATCCGTGGCGGAATTCACCTGAATGCGGTAAACACCGGGCTGCAACAGGTGCACGCCCATGTTGGGAGTGTCGATTTCCACGTCCGCCTGCGTGCCGTTGTAGGCGCTGTACATGATCCGCCCGGAGGCCAATTGAATTTGAATCCGGTTGGACTCGAGGTCGGCGACCTTCGCTTCCGTGCGCTCATCGAGGCGCATGATGTTGGCGAAGTCAAGCTGCACTTCCGCGCGCGAGCGCTCCGCTGCCGCCACCTCGTCACCAGGAACCACCGGAGTGTTCACCGTGGCTGCCACCCACTGTCCACCGTCGCCGCGCATGGTGGACACGTTCCCTTGCACCACGCTGACGCGTCCTACGGAAGATTGTGGCTGCTGCCCCTGCTGCGCTGCCGGGGGAGGTCCCTGCGGATCGGGATCTTCGTCTTCAGCCCGGAGACTGGTTGAAACCATCAGTCCCATTGTCATGATTGCGAGTGCAACTATTAAAAACCGGTTTTTCATGGCCCACCTCGAACCAATTTCCACTTGCCCACTGCTCAACTAAAGTCCAGCACACTTATCGCAAGACCGCTGCCAAACCCCGAAAAAACTCACCGTATTTATCTGGCGCTGAATCAACGAGTTGAGAGGATTTTCAGCCTCAGGGTGAATAATGCCGCCGGTCACACCCTGCCTAAATTCAGCCGATTGGTGGCCGCTTTCAGCCAGATGGTGCTCTTTTGGCTGGGAGCTACGGAGCGGCACGAAGGCTCTGCCTTACTGGCCGGCAATGGCCAGCAGGTTTTCGAGCCGCAGGCAATTCTTGCAACCTTTCTGCGCCGCGGGAGGTCATTTGCGGTCGCAGATCTCACGTGCCTGGGCTAGTAAGGTAGGAATTTTCCCGGGCTGGAACTTTACCCGCTCGATGTGCGCGCTGAATTCCAGAATGAACCCGGCGTCCGATTGATGGGAATCCTTTGCCGCGGCGGCAACGCTGGTAACCGGCTCCGTATAGACCAGCGCCAGACCCGAAACCGGCGCGAAGCCTTTCTGCTCGCCAATCACCGCGTAGGCGTTCAACTGGACCTCATACATCGGAAATGGCCCGCCCTGGTGCGGAGTGAGTTTGGCGGTCTTGTAATCGACGATCAGGTGGGAATCGTCCTCCATCACTAGAATTCCATCCGGACTGCCCCACAGTAGGAATCAATCGAACTGAAAATGCCGGGAAAAATCTGGTAAGGAAGCCTGTCCATATGCATGCCAATCCAGAAGTAGCGAGGGCAAAAATTCCGCATGGCCAGCGCGCCCAGGTTCTTGGCGGAAATGGTAATGGGTTCGGACATGATTTTTGCCGCCCCGAAGATGAGCTGAGCTACTTGTTCTGCTGGAACAGGAGTGGCGCGAACTCCGCAAGGTTGCGCCGCCAGACCATCCAGGTGTGTGCGCCGGAGGTTTCGATGTCGGTGTGTTCGATTCCTTTCGATTTCAACCAATCGCGAAACTTACGGTTGGGCCCGATCAAGTGATCATCCGTCCCACAGGCAATCCACAGCAACCGAATTTGGGAATTGGCGCTTCGATCGAGTGAGGGAAAGGTTTTGTCAAAATCCTGGCTCATTCCGCCGGAGCTAAACGCTCCGATCCACGCGAAGTGATCGAGGGTCGTCAAACCTGTGAATAGGGACTCGGCTCCGCCCATGGAAAGTCCCGCCACGGCTCGGAGTTTGCGATCGGAAGAAACGCGATAATCCTTTTCGACTTGCGGAATCACCTCCGTCAGCAGCGCCTGGCGGAAGCGGTCCATGTTTTGCTGAACAAGGCTGGCATTCTGAAAGGCATGCGGTGCCGACAAGATCTCCGGTGCGCCATAACCGAGGGGCATGACGATGAGCATCGGTTTCGCCTTTCCCTGGGCAATCAGGTTGTCCAAAATCACGTTGGCACGGCCCACAGCAGTCCATGCACTGGCATCGTCGCTGTAGCCGTGCAAAAGATATAGGACGGGATACCGCCGCTTGGCTTTCGGATCATAATCCGGCGGGGTGTAGACATAGAAATCCCGATCATCCCCGACCACTGCGGAGTGATAAAACTGGTGATGGATGACTCCATGGGGAACATCGTTCACTTCCCAGGGCGTGGAGGGTGGCCCGGGAACGTGAACGACGCTCGACAGGTTGAGCAGATTGGGCTTGGTCAGATGGTTTGAAGGGTCGATGACGGAAACGCAGTCAACCTCAAACGTGTACCCGTAGAGGTCCGGTTCCAGAGGCGGGGTGGTGAACGTCCAAACGCCCTGGTCGTCCTTTTGCATGGGCGCAGACTGTGCCCCCTCGCGCGCCAGCTTCACCTGCTGCGCATTCGGAGCGCGGAATCGAAATGTGACGGAATGGTCGGGATGCACCTCAGGCGAGACCAGCGGCGCCGGCTGCGTCTGAGCAAGTCCGGCTGACACGGATATCACCCAAGCGGCGACAAGGCTCCAAATCGCGTGTTTCATAACCGTGGTTTCCCTTCCCCAATAAGAATTCTCGCGCCGGCTCTTGAGCAGGACGCCTTGCAGGGTCATTATTGACATCAGCTAGCGAGTATATAACACGCCCTCCGGCAATTGTCATCGTTTACGCATTGCGCGAAAATAGGGAATGCAACCATGACGGCAATTTGCCGAATCAATTTTCCGAATTCCCGGGACTTTTATGCCAGGTTTTGACCTGAAATACTATCTCGACCGGTTTCCTGAAGTTTGCCGGCAGAAGTTTGGGCGCACATATTCCTTTCGGGCTCTTGAGAAAAAGTTTGAGCCGCTTTGCACGGGCAATCGCTGGCTGGCGGCGAAGGATGTTTTGAACATTTTCGATCCCGCCGCCACGCCTTTTGGGCGCTATTGGCCACGGCCCAACGAGAAGGAGCTGGACAATGTTCTGAAGAAAGCTCGCCTGGTGCTGGGGCCGCCGCCCACGGACCCTCGCCCTCTCGTGCGCCGGGCTCTGGACGTTTTACAAAGCGCAGGCATAGTTTCACTCGTTTTGCGCTTCGTGCATCCGGACCGCTTCGGAGTGTTTACCACGCCCATTATGAATCTGCTTCAGGTGCATCGCCCGCGCTCCATCGATCTCTATCTCGCCTATTGCGATGAGCTGCGCGCCTGGAAGGAACATTTCAGGCTGGAATCGGTGGCGGACACGGAGTCGGCGCTGTGGGCCTACCACGAAATGGCGGCGGGCGACCTTAGCGAAGTTTCAACCACGCACGTGGAATTCAGCGCGGACATTTGGATTCAGCGCCGGCGCGTGGCGCAGGTGGTGCGGCCGTTCCTGCGCAACTACGGTCCGCTGGAGCTGGCGCGCATTCTGGTGGAAGAAGAGCCGAAGCTGGCGGGCAAAATCGCCGGCGAGGAATACGAGCGCCTGCTGCGTGTGGCGGCGCGCGAGCTCTGCGGCGGCATGAACCTGAACGTGCGCGGGGCCATCGAAATCCTCTTTGACCGCATGGCCGCGGACGGAAACATTTCCATCGAAGACAAGGCTCAGCTCGACAAAGCCTGGAGAATCCGCAACGCCGCCGTCCACGCCGGGCGCCCTCCCGACCCCGAGCAGGTGGAAAACATGATTGACACCATCGAGCGCATCTGCCGCCCCTGGGAAAGGCGGACGTAGGGAGCGAATGGCTCCTTATCAAGCAACGGCACCACAGTGGGGGCAGTGGGTCAGTTTGAAATTCCGTAGGGGCAGGGCTCGTCCCTGCCCTTAAATCCAGGGCACCCGCAAGGGGTGCCCCTACTCCGATATTTGAAACTGGCCCATTACGCCAGTGGGTGCAGAGTTTCGCATAAAGAAGCATTGGGCTATAATTCGGAGGATATGACCACGGCGACTGAGCACCGTTATATTGTGAGCGACAATGAGATACTGGGAGGCGAGCCGATTGTGATGGGAACGCGGACTCCAGTTCGGGCGATCGTCGAAACCTGGCGGCTTGGTGTGTCAGCGGAAGAGATCCCGCAGCGGATGCCGCACCTTATCCCTCGCCCAGGTGTTTGACGCACTGAGCTACTACAGCGACCACCAAAACGAAATCAACTCATTCATTGAGCGCAATCGCATTCCCGAGGATCGCATTGACCCACTGTTGGGAAAACATGGAAGCCGCTCTTGATCGAGATTTATCTGGATGAAGACGTTGATGTACTGATCTCTGAGTTTGACATTGCGCTCTTGAGGGGCTGGTCGTCGGCAATGCCTCTTCCTGCGCCATTGGCCGTCCCAAATGCGAACACCTTAATTCCACGAGCGGACAGTAGCCAGCCTTTTTAGCCCGTCTTGTGCCCGTATAGCTTTTAAAACATTAAACTTACGCGACAATGGGCTTGGTAGCCAAGGTGCTTTGAGTCCCTTCTGGTAATTCTGAATCACGGCATGGGGAAGTCGCGCTACTCATCACATTCGAGGTGGGGCATGGGGACGCTGCTGCTTGACCTTCGTTACGGCCTGCGCATGTTGCGCAAGAATCCCGGTTTCACGATGGTCGCCGTGCTGACGCTGGCGCTCGGCATCGGCGCCAACACCGCTATCTTCAGCGTGGTGAATGCCGTGCTGCTGCGGCCCTTGGCGATTTCCGATCCCGCGCGCGTGGTCTACCTTCAAGAACAATGGAAAGGCATCTACCCCGGCCTTTCAGTTGGGAATTTTACGGACATCAAGCGCCAAAGCACTTCTTACACACACCTTGGCGCATCGAGTGATGCGGGATTCAATCTCGCCACAGCGGACGCTCCTGAGCGCGTGCAGGGCGAGTACGCGACGGCAGATTACTTCGCCACCTTCGGCGTGCAGCCGCTCGCCGGGCGCGTTTACTCCGCCGATGAGGATGCTCCCGGGCACTCTCATGTGGTGGTGATCAGCGAGCGCTTGTGGCGAAAGCACCTGCAAGGCGACACGTCCGCGCTCGGCCAGCAACTGAAGATCAACGGCGTGCCTTACACCGTGATCGGCGTCATGCCGAATTCGTTCGACCCGTACCTGCTGAAGGACGACGTCTGGGTGCCGGAGGCCTTCACGCCGCAGCAGATCGCCGACCACGACGATCATTACCTGAACGTGGCGGGCCGGTTGAAACCCGGCGTAGAACTCGCGCAGGCGCAATCCGAATTGAACGTCATCGCGCAGCGGTTGCAACAGCAATTCCCGCTGGATGACAAAGATCGCGGATACCGCGCCACCCCGCTTACGACCGCGCTGCTGGGCGAGCAACGGCCTGCCTTGCGAATGCTGCTCGCCGCCGTGGGATTCGTGCTGCTGATTGCCTGCGCCAACATCGCCAATCTGCAACTGGCGCGGGCCCGCGGGCGGCAGAAGGAAATCGCTGTGCGGGCGGCGCTGGGAGCCTCCCCGCGGCGCATCGTGCGGCAGCTTTTGGCGGAAAGCCTGGTGTTGGGAACGGCCAGCGGCGCGTTCGGGATTCTGCTTGCTTATTGGGGCGTGTCGTGGATTGTGGCTTACGGCCCGGCGCGCGTTCCGCGCCTTGATCAATCAACTGTTGGCCCGAGGACTTTGGAATTTGCCTTCGCGGTCACGCTGTTTTCCAGCTTTCTATTTGGACTTGCGCCCGCGCTGCGCTTGGCTTCCACTCATCTGAGTGAAGCGTTTGCGGAAAGCGGCGCCACAGCGCGCGGCAGCCGCGATCCCATTCGTGCCGCGCTGGTGGTTGGAGAAGTCGCGCTCGCCCTGATGCTGATGGCCGGAGCGGGGCTGCTGATTCGCAGCGCCATGGTGGTATCGCACATCGACCCCGGCTTCGACGCCTCAGGCCTGATCGTGGGGCGCGTGGGGCTGCCGGAGGCGGCTTATCACGATCCGGCGGTGGCCCGGCAAACCTTCGAGCGCATGATTCAGGCGGCCGAAGCCCTGCCCGGAGCGCAGTCGGCGGCGGTGGTTTCGCGCGCACCGCTCGCGGGTGGGTGGAGCAGCAACGGCCTGATTCCGGAAGGCAAACCGATTGACATCACCAACGCTGTGAATTCCCAACTGCAGATTGTCTCACCCGGCTATCTCTCCACGGCGCGAATTCCGCTGAAGGCGGGGCGCGAGTTCACCGACCTCGATACGCGCGACAAAGCCCTGGTGGCCATCATCAACGAAACTCTGGCGCGAACCATGTGGCCGGGCGAGAACCCCATCGGCAAGCGCTTCGCGTGCTGCGAGAATGGACCCAAGGGCCGCCTGGATCCCGTGTGGCATGAAGTGATCGGCGTGGTGGGCGATGTGCGCGCCTGGGGGCTGGACCGCAAAGCCGGACCACAATTCTACCTTCCCATGGCCCAGATGCCTCCCGCAGCGTGGGATTGGATTGGGCGAACCATGGACTTGGTGGTTCGCACCCACGATGGAGTGTTCCCTGCGGACGAACTGAGAACCACCGTGGCGTCTATAGCTTCCGGCGTTCCACTCTACAATCTCTCCACCGAGCGCGAAAAGATTTCCAGCACTCTCGAGGAATCACATTTCGATACTTTCCTGCTTTCTATTTTCGC
>JASHTO010000373.1 GCA_030040515.1 Terriglobia bacterium | reverse complement strand
CCGGCATCTCAGCGGGAGCGTAAGGTGCGAGCGCGGAGCCGAGAGGCAAGCGCTGCGGGTGGGGTTCGAAGCGCGGTGGGGCCAGGTGGAATTCGGGTCTCGCCGTGGTGGGCCGCGGCCGCGGTGGACTGGGAGGCATTGTGGCATTTCGTGTCAGGGGTGGCTCTTCGGCAAGAACATCGGCAACGTCCGCCGCCTCCACTTCCAGGCTGGCGGGCGGCGCCGGCTTGGACATCGGGAATGACGCCACCGGGCGCGTGGCGAGCAGCGTTTGGCGAATTGAGTCGCGCACCAGGTCGTGCACGAAGGTGCCGTGGTGGAATCGCACCTCGGTCTTCGAAGGGTGCACGTTTACGTCCACTTCGCTCGGGGGAATTTCCAGGAAAATCAAGGCGACGGGAAAAACCCCGGACGGGAGAATGTTTCGAAACGCTTCGGAGATTGCGTGCAGGATCAGGCGGTCGCGCACCAGCCGTCTGTTTACGAAAAAATAGATGTTGTTGCGATTGAGTTTTTGAATTTCCGGCCGCGAGACAAATCCTTGCACGCGGATGGTGGGCGCTTCGCCGGCGGCTTCTTCCGGCTCGCCGGATTCGGGCAGTTGCGCCATGGGAACGCGCCGCTCCACCGGCGGCATTTCGAGAAGCTGCTCGAGCGTCTGGCCACCCAACACCTGATACAGCCGCTCGCGGTGATTAGCCACCGGAGAAACTTGCAGAATCGTGTTGGTGAGCGAGCTCAACACGAAGCCCTTTTCAGGGTGCGCGAGGGCGTAATGCGTCACCAAAGTCGCGACGTGCCCGAGTTCGGTGGATTCGGATTTCAGGAACTTGCGGCGTGCCGGGGTGGCGTAGAAAAGATCGCGGACCTCGATGCTGGTCCCCTGCGGCCACGCGACCTCTGTCACGTCGCGCAACTTGCCTGCGGCAATTTCCACCCGCGTGCCGGAATTTTCGCTGGCGTGGCGCGTTTCCAGCACGAGGCGCGAGACCGCGGCAATCGAAGGAAGCGCCTCACCGCGAAAGCCCAGCGTCGAGATTTCAAAAAGGTCTTCCGCCGAGCGAATCTTGCTCGTGGCGTGACGTTCAAACGCCAGCAGAGCGTCGTCATGCGTCATGCCCTGCCCGTCGTCGACGATGCGCACCAGGCGCTTGCCGCCGCTCTCGACGGAAATCTCCACCCGATTCGCTCCCGCGTCCAGCGAATTCTCGAGCAGCTCCTTCACCACTGAAGCCGGCCGTTCCACAACCTCGCCCGCGGCGATTTTGTTGGCGACGGCCTCCGGCAATATGTGAATGATGGACATCAATTTCTCTTCGAGCGCGGCTGCCACACTTTGATATTCCAGTTTGGAATGTCAAATAACTTCTTTTGCCGTCACCCCTTTTCGGGTCTGAAAACCAAACCCAGCTCGTCAAGCTGTTCGGAATCGACGGGAGCAGGTGCTTCACACATCATGTCGATGGCGCTGGCGGTTTTGGGGAAGGCGATGACTTCTCGAATGCTCGATTCGCCCACCATCAGCGCGGTGATGCGGTCCCAACCGAGCGCGATTCCTCCGTGCGGCGGCGTGCCGTATTCGAGGGCTTCGAGAAAAAATCCGAAACGCTCCCGAGCCTGCTCTTCGGTGAGTCCCAGGACCTTGAAGACCCGCCGCTGAATATCCTGGCGGTGAATACGAATCGAGCCACCACCGATTTCCGAACCGTTCAGGACCAAATCGTAAGCGCGAGCCTTGACGGCGCGCGGGTCGCTCTCAAGTTTTTCCAGATCCTCTTCGCGCGGCGAGGTAAAGGGATGGTGCATGGCGGCGAAGCGGTTTTCCTTTTCGTCGAATTCAAACATGGGGAAGTCGATCACCCAGAGGAAATTCCAGGCGCCCGGTTTGACGAGTTCGAGCTTGCGCGCCAGGTCGAGGCGCAACTCTCCCGAAGCGCTATCCAGCATTCGAAACGCGTCGCGGCTGGTAGCCGATTTGATTCCCACGAGCAGCACCAGATCGCCCGCCTGCGCCCCGACGGAGCCGGCAATCGCATTGAGCGAAGACGCCTCCAATGCCTTACCCAGCGGCGATTGCGGCGTGGCGCTGTCCAACTTGATGTAGGAAAACCAATCTGCGCCCAACGATTTCGCGGTTTCCTCAAGTTTGTCGAGCTGGCTGCGCGAAGCGGTGCCCCATCCCGGCACGCGCAGCGCTTTGATGGGCTGCGCCACGCGCACTTTCTCCGCGTCGGCGGGCGCGAAGCTCACACATTTCCATTCCAGGCCGAATCCGGTGTGCGGCTTGTCGGAGCCGTACTTCTCCATCGCCTCGTCGTAGCCCATGCGCGCAAACGGGCGCGGGACTTTCACGTCCACCAGCGCGAAAAGTTTTTCCATCAGATGTTCGATGATGGCAAACAACTCCTCGCGCCGGGGGAAAGCCATTTCGATATCGATTTGCGTAAATTCCGGCTGGCGGTCGGCGCGCAGATCTTCGTCGCGGAAGCAGCGGACGATTTGGTAGTAGCGGTCGAAGCCGCCGATCATCAGAAGCTGCTTGAAAAGCTGCGGCGATTGCGGCAGCGCGTAGAAGTGGCCGTGGTGCAGGCGGCTGGGAACCAGGTAGTCGCGCGCGCCCTCGGGCGTGGAGCGGGTCATGAATGGCGTTTCGATTTCCTGAAAGCCGTGCTCGCCCATGTGAGCGCGCACCACCTGGCCGGCGCGGCTGCGCAGGCGCAGGTTGCGCTGCATGCGCCCGCGCCGCAGGTCGAGGTAGCGGTAGCGCAGGCGCGTTTCCTCGCTGGTCTTCGTTTCATCCTCAATGGGAAACGGCGGCGTCTTCGCCTCATTCAGAATCAGCAGAGTGCGCGCCATCACTTCCACCTCGCCGGTCGGAAGCTGTGGGTTCACCGTGCCCGCCGCGCGCGCCACCACTTCGCCTTCCACGCCCACAACATATTCGCTGCGAACCTCCTCCGCGCGGTCGTGCAC
>JASHTO010000372.1 GCA_030040515.1 Terriglobia bacterium | reverse complement strand
CCCGAGGATGGAAGGCTCCATGCTATCTCATTACGGACGGTCACCACGCGACCTTTAGGGAATTCATTGCAAAGACCAACTGGGATCATTATGGGCGAGGACGCGATCCCCGTTGCGAGCACTGCATGGTGCACGTGGGGTATGAGCCCTCCGCCGTTTTGGGGGCAAATCGAAAGCTCGGCGACACTTGGCGACTGTTCAAGTGGCAGCTCTCCGGGGGAAGCAAGAGCCGCCGGTCGAACGGCGATGAGACGGAAAAATGTTCTCCCTTGTTACCGGCGCAAACGGATTCATCGGAAGCCACCTAACGCGCTTTTTGATCGAGCGGGGCGAGCGGGTTCGCGTATTGGTCCGCCAGCAAAGTGACGTGCGGTCAATCGCCGGATTGCCGGTGGAATTTGCATACGCGGATTTGCGGGACCCTGCTTCCCTGCCGACTGCTCTTAAGGGCGTTCAGCGCGTATACCATGTCGCCGGCGACTATCGGCTTTGGGCCGAGAATCCCAAGGAAATTTACGAGAGCAACGTAACGGGTACATGCAATCTTCTTGCCTCTTCCCGCCACGCTGGAATCGAGCGTTTTATTTTTACCAGCAGCGTAGGAACCTTGCTTTCTGCCCGCCCTCAAAGAATGCCGGATGAACAAACTCAGTTGCATCTTGCGGACATGGTCGGGCATTATAAGCGCTCCAAATATCTTGCAGAGCAGGAAGCGATGGGAGCGGCGCGTAACGGCCAACCGGTGGTCATCGTCAATCCCACAGCTCCCTTGGGCCCAGGTGATTGGAAGCCCACCCCCACGGGTCGCATTCTTCTGGATTTTCTGAATGGCCAACTGCCAGCTTATGTCGATACGGGCTTGAACTTTGTCCCCGTCGAAGATGTTGCCAAAGGGCATTGGCTGGCGGCAGAACGCGGTCAGGTGGGAGCACGCTATATTCTGGGGGGGCGCAATTTGACTCTGAAGGGGATGCTCGAGCTGGTTTCTGACCTCAGCGGTCGACCCATGCCTCGAGTGAGGTTGCCTCTCGCAGTTTCCTTTATGGCGGCACTCGCAGATTCATTGGCGTCTCGGGTTCTGAGGCGCAAGCCCCGGATCCCCCTTGATGGCGTCCGTATGGCCCGCCACAAGATGTTCGTAGACAGTCCCAAAGCCAGGCGTGAATTGGGGGTATCAGCCTGGGCCCCTGGAATCAGCTCTGGATCGCGCAATCCACTGGTACAGTGAGAATGGGTATCTCAAGGAGCCCGTTCGGGACCGGATGGCCCGGGCATGTGCGGCTTGATCCGGTTTAGCGGCCCGCAGGCCACACCTCGACGGTTTCAACACATCATAAGCAGAGACTAGCGTCACGAACTCTTTTTTCCTCGGAATCATGTTCAATAGTGCCTTGGTAGCCTTTGCCCTGAAGGAGGAGTTTGCTCCTTGGCGTCGGAGGCACCGGTTCCACAGAATTGCGAGTTCACCCCACTCCGTCTACGCGGCAACTTTCGGGTCGATGCAAGTTTACGTAACACTCGCGGGGGCGGGCGCACCAGATGCTCAATCCATCGATACCTTGGCCGAGAATTTTCGGCCGTCTCTGGCAATTGTTGCGGGAGTGGCCGCGGGGCTCAAACCGCAGTGGCGACCGGGAGAAATTCTCGTTGCAGAGTTCGTAACCGGTCCGGGTGGAGCTTCGGGAGTGCGCTCTAATCCGGGTCTCGTTGAGATCGCCAAGGAATGTGGAGCCAGGCCTGCGCGCACGTTGATTACGGTTCCGCGCATTGTTCGCACTGTTGCGGATAAGGTTCGATTGGGACACTCGGCGGATGCAGCCGACATGGAAAGCACCCCATTGATGAATTATTGGTGCGCCCGCAATATACCTTCTCTTGCTCTGCGAGTGATTCTCGATCCGGTGGAAATGCCGATGACCTGTAATTTTGAACCGACCATGGATGCCCACGGCCAGGTTCAGGTCCACAAAATCATTGCGCAGTTGGGCGGACAGCCTCAACTCCTCCCTGGTTTCCTCCGCCTCGTGCGCCAAAGCCGCCGGGCCATGTTAAGTTTGGCTCAATTTCTGGATCGATTCTTCGAACAACTGAATCATCCTCATTCGACAAGTCCCCAATGACTAGCCCACCTGGCTGCGGATGAATCAATTTGATCGCGGCGGGTTTGCCGGGCCGTCCGACGGAACCTGGGGATCCTGTCCCGCCGCGGATGTTAGACCCGTTCCGCTTAAGGTTACCGTTTGTGGCTTGTCGGAAGACTCCTCTGAAATGGTCAGTGTACCGGTCTTCGCCCCCGCCGCTCCCGGTTTAAAGGTCACCGAAATGTCGCAACTATCGTTTTGTTCGAGTGAGGAGGCGCAGTTGTTCGTCTGGGTGAAATCTCCGCTCGCGGTAATGCCGGAAATCACGAGAGGCGTATCGCTCGAATTGGTTATCGTAACGATCTGCACCTTGCTGCTTGTGCCGACGACTTGTGCTGAAAAGGCGAGCGACGAGGAAGACATTCTTGGCGGCGTTGCCGTCGCGGTGGATGCAGGTTGTAGGCTGAGAGGATGCTTCGGCGGATTAGGACGACCGGGCCCAACAGCCGGCGTTATGCCTGTTCCGCTGAGTGCGACCATCTGTGGA
>JASHTO010000371.1 GCA_030040515.1 Terriglobia bacterium | reverse complement strand
TCCACAATCGCCGGCGAATTCGACAGGTCGAGCCCATGGTGCGTGCCGAGGTAAACGTCCACCCTGCCGATCAGATTGTTGGGGCAGGCCAGGGCCAGCTCCTTATTCCAAGTGAGGTCGCCGAAATCCACCATGCGGAATTTGCCGAAGGAGATCACCATGCCCACCGACTGGGCATTTTCGGTGGGATCGACGGCGCGGGGCGGTGAACTGGCGCAGTAAGGGTTTGCCGCGCCTCCGCCCGGAAGGGGCCGCTGAATGCGCTGGCCTGCGGCCGTGACCACACGCACGTCAATCCCTTCAACGGGAATCCGGTCACCGGGCCGCGCAATCAGGTGGGACGCGCGATCGCGCACCTGCACATAGGCTTTGAAGAGTTCCTGCGCGGCGGGGCTGGTTTCGACGCTCGTCCCGTGGTCGACGAACGTGCCGATGGGAATGCGCTCGGCCAGTTGCGGCACGCCGCCCACATGGTCAACATGAAAATGCGTGATGACCACATAATCGAGCCGCGTGACGCCGGCCAATTTGGCGACGCTCACGATGCGGTCGGTGTCACGGCCGTCGTGATCCGACCAGCCGGTGTCCACCAGCATCGATTTGCCGGAGGGGCTGACGAAGAGCGTGGCTTGCCCGCCTTCGACATCGATGAAGTAAACGTCCAGAGTGTTCGCCGCGTGCAGCGGCAAACTTAGAAAAGCCATAACGGCGATGAAAATGAGTTTTCGCATGGCGGAAATATTAACATTTCGCTTGGTCGTCGGGAATGAAAGTATCGGATTGATTGCCGGGGAGAAGATGTTGGCCTTAATTCCGCTTCCGCCGGCCATTCCCGGACTGGCCTTTAATGAAGCTGTCCATGTGCCCGATTAACCGGTCCAAGGCTGCTTGGGTTGTGCGCTGGCTATCACGGAGTTCATTCATTTTTTCTGCCCATTCCTCCGCAATGGTCGCCAGGGCTTCAAGCTTTTCGTCGACAACTGCGATAGCTCCCGCCAGTGCTCCAAGGTTTTCGTCGATTCGGGCGTGGCGCTCCTCATCCAGTCGCTCATGGCGAGAGAGCAACTCGGCCTCGACGGTAAGCGCATCTTCGAGTTTCCTGAGTCTTTCCTCAGTGGTCATCCTTAACTCCTAACGTAAGTATAGCGGAACTAAATCCTGCTCTTCAATCATGCTAAAAATTGACCTCCCAAGGGACATCAGTAAAGCTTGAAACTGGGAACTTGTACCAAACTTCCGATATCCACCACGGCAATTTCGCCGGTCAGTGAACTGGTTTTCACCAGGGTATCCGGGACTTACGGCACAGGGTACATGATCCAGCCCAGGACCAGGGCAATACCTACAAAGGCGACAAACACCCACACGCCGTAAACGATCCGTTCGCGAAGAGTATTCTTGGCGAGGACTCCGAACACCACGGAGACGAGAAAGGAGAACAGAAGCATTGCGGGAAGATGTGCAACAACCATTCTTTTGACCCAGACGATAGCGAACAGCCGACAGCTAACGACTTCCTCGCAGCCTTATCTCTGACTGTCAACCGTTGACCATTGTCTTCGTTACGGTTTCCGCCCCACGGCGATGTCGTAGGTGTCGAGCACCGCGAGGGTATTCAGCATTCCGGCTGTCACCAGGTAGGCCGTGCCGTAGTCGGCGCTCACAAAAAGCGGATTGCCACCCGCATAGCCGAAGAATCGCGCCACGGGCATGGCCAGACCCACGCACATCTCGCCGAAATAGCCGAGCGTCTCGAGATAGGAGTCCGTGCCGGTGCTGAAAAACTGGCCCTGCATCGCAATGCCCATCAGAAACATGATGAGAATCGCCGAAAAGAGAATGAGGGCGCGCCATTTCTTGTGCAGCAACAGATGGCCCAGACCCGGGATCAACCACGCCGCGATGCACAGCCACATGAGCGTGCCGAGCTTCGGCGGGGCGTGGCCGGATGTTGTCTCCTGCGCGACTTTGTTGGCCATGAAATACAGAGTCCGGAATCAAGGATTCACGGTTAAGGATTCAGCGCAGATCAAGCCGGAAACCAGCACCAGGAAGAGCGCGCTGAATCCTAAATCCTTATTCAACCTAACACACCTCGTCGAGACGCGGCAAGGATGCGGTCACCAGCTTACCGGGAGACGGAGTGAGCCCGCCACGTCCAAGACTCCGGTGGCGGCAGGCACAAACCGAGCCGGCTTTGGTAAGACCTTGCCTAAACATTTCTCGGAATGAGTGAGCGAGACAAGGATGGATTTTATATATTCGGGACTCTCCCCGGCTTCCACAAAGCGCGAGTGTGGCAATGTGGCGCACTGGAAGAATTGGTATTCCAGGTTTTAACTGCGGCCGATTGCCTTGGGCAGAACGAGGGAAATCTTTCAGTCGGCTTCGTTCGAATGGAGCCCGTCCCCTTGGCCGTTTGATCCGTTGCGCGATTCACCGTCTTTGTACATGAATCGAATGCAGGATTTCATGATCAGGAGGTTGGGTTCATTGGCGCGGTGCACTTTAATGCAATTCCGGTCATACCACTCGATCACGCCTCGAATCGTTTCACCCTGATCCAACACCACAACCATGGGGGTGCGCCCTTGCATCTGCTTCAGATAATAAAAATTTTCAGCGTTCGTCTGCTCGGGCGGAGCCGGCTTTTTGCGCTGCATCCGTGAGCCCATCTGGTCCTGCACATCCGACAAGGTAGGGCGGATCAATCGTCGATTCATGTTGGTTTGCTCCTGAAGCCCGAATTCGCGGGCAAGGATTCAAGCTCGTCCCGGTAGAAGTGCGCGTTGCCGCCGCAAAAGCTAAGACGTATCACAGGGCAAATCGGTTCCCCACACCGGAAAAAATGAAGACCACACTGGGAAATCAGCCGTGAATAAACGTTATGATAACACACGCGAATACCAGGCGCAAGGGTTTTAGCCGGCACGGACACCGTTCGGTATGGTTGTTGGGCCAATAACGCTGGGCCGGTCGGATTTCATTAAAGTTGGATGGCCTGTGAGCGTCCGGTCGTTGCCTGAATTCAACGGAAACACAGGTGCGTCACCGAGTCTGATTTCCTGCCGGAAGAGAGAAGGACCGGGTTCCGGCGAGGAAGGTAATGGCGCCGCGCTAGGCGAACCGAGACACACTGGTGGAAATTACATCGATTCCCATAGTTTCGAAGCCGAGTTGGGGATTGACGTTGCGAACTTGCAGGCGGTAAGCCTGGTCAAGGCCGGCTTTGAGTTTTTCGATTCTTTCGAGCCCAAGTTTGACCGCCCATTCCTTGAGGCGGGGTTTCAAATCAATATTTACCAGCGCATCAGCCGCGGGGTCTAGCATGAGGCGCATCAAGTCAGAGAGCAGGGAGTAGCCGACTTCCAGCGTTCCCTCCAGGTCGCCTCGATTCTCGGCAAGGGCGCGGGCGGAATCGAAAATCTGCTTCCAAGGGGTTGATGGACCGGTGCCACGGTCAGCCATCGCCTCCAGGAAATCCAGCCAGGGCTGACGGCGGCGTTCGTATTCGGTGGGATCAAATGCTCCGGCACGGGCCACGCTGCCTCCCGCCACGCGCGCGGCGAGCTCCCTTTGCGGAGCAGTGAGGTTTCTCTGGTGCGCGAGCAGGTCTTTAATA
>JASHTO010000370.1 GCA_030040515.1 Terriglobia bacterium | reverse complement strand
CCGGAAGCGGCCCGAACGGAAGGGTTATTCGCCAGGATGTGGAGCGCACGGCGGCGCAGGCTCCGGCGGCGCGCGTGGCGGCGGGAGGGGCGGCTCCTTTGCGCGCCCCGGTTCCACTGCTTCCCCGCCGGCCAGCAGCGGTTCCCACAGGGCCGGAGTTTAGCGATGAGCCGCTCAGCTCCATGCGCAAGATCATCGCCACGCGCCTGGTGCTGAGCAAGGCGCCCGTGCCACATTTCTATCTCACCATTGAAGTGAACATGCAGCGCGCCAGGGAGCTGCGCGAGTCCGCCAACCTGCTGAACCCCGAGCTGAAGCTCAGCTACAACGACATCATCATGAAAGCCTGCGCTGCGGCGCTGCGGCAGAATCCCGAGGTGAATTCGTCGTTCCAGGGTGAGTCGATTCGCCATCACCATCGTGTGCATCTGGGAATGGCTGTGGCCACGGACGGCGGCGGGCTGATTACTCCCGTCGTGCGCAACGCCGATACGAAGAGTTTGGAGGAGATTTCGCGAGAATCAAAGGAACTGGCCGCGCGCGCCCGCACTCGTAAGCTGCTTCCCGAGGAATACGCGGGCTCCACGTTTTCCATTTCCAACCTCGGCATGATGGGAATCGACGAATTCGCCGCGGTCATCAATCCGCCGGAGGGGGCTATCCTGGCAGTCGGCACGGTGGCGGAAAAAGCCGTGGTGGTGGATGGACGCGTTCAGCCCGGATTGAGCTGCCGCCTGACGCTTTCCTGCGACCATCGGGTCGTAGACGGCGCCACCGGAGCTAAATTCCTCCAAAGCCTCAAGCAGATTCTCGAGAACCCGGTTTATCTCGCGTTCTAAGCGGTGATCGGACGTTGGTTGACGGCTGCCAGTTCGCAGCAGAGGTTTATGATTTGCCGACAACCGGCAACTGAGATCCGCAAACCTTTGTCTATGCCCTTTGAAAAGGAAATGGAAGTGGCGCGGCGAATCGCTGAGCGAGCGGGGCGGCTGGCGCTGGAAAATTACGCTCGAGGGTTTGAGACGGAAACCAAGGCTGACGACTCTCCCGTGACCTCGGCGGACCGCGCGAACGAGCGGCTGATTTCCGAGTTGCTGGCGGAGGCGTTTCCCGACGACGGCCTGCTGGGCGAGGAGGGAGCAAAGCGGGAGGCGCGCAACGACCGGCGCTGGATCATCGATCCCATCGACGGCACGCGCAATTTCATGCGGGGCATGCCCACCTGGGGCGTCATGCTGGCGCTGGAAGCGGACGGCAACATGGTGGCGGGCGCGTGCAACTTGCCGGCGCTCGGGGAGCTCTATTTCGCAGCCGCCGGAGCCGGCGCTTACCTCAACGGGCGGCGCATCCACTGCTCGCAAGCGACATCAACTCATCAGGCGATCCTTTGCTTCTCAGGCTTTGACAAAATCCTGAAGCGAGGCTTCGGTGAACAACTGCTGTCCTGGCTGGAGCATTATTGGTCTGTGCGCAGCATGGGTGGCTGCCCCGACGCGATGTACGTGGCTTCCGGGCGCGCCGATGTGTGGATGACGATGGAAGCCAAACCCTGGGACCTGGCACCGCTCAAAATTATCGGCGAAGAAGCCGGCGCGAGCTTCTTCAACTTGAATGGAAAGGCGAGCGTCTACGGCGGCGACTGCGTGATTGCTGCTCCGGCCCTGGAAAATGAGGTCCGCCGCTTCCTGGGACTCGAATTGCGAAAGTAACCATCATGAGCCGACGATGCGGTTTCATCCTGGCCGTGGGGGCGCTGATGGCGATTGCAGCAATTAAGGCCCGGCCTTCAGGAAAGGCGCCTTCCTCCGATTACCACGAATTCACTTTGACCGCCAAGGACAGTGGGTTTGAGCCCAACATCCTCACCGTGAAGAAAGGCGAAAAGGTGCGGCTGATCATCACCGCCACCGACTGCGAGCACGAATTCCGATTGGACACCTTCGACATTAATCAAGTCCTCCAGAAGGGCAACCCCGAGATCATCGAATTCACCGCCAGCAAGGTGGGAACGTTTGAATTCAAGTGCTCCGTTTATTGCGGCAAGCGGCACGGAAAGATGAAAGGAAAACTGGTAGTACAAGAATAGTTGGAGAGCGAGTGCACTCAGTTGATTGAGTCGGCATCGAGAAGCGCTGGGGTAGATTCGCCCACGCATTTCATTTGTGGCGTTGCCGTCGCCCTGCCACTTACGAACAGGAATACCCCCCGCGCTACTGGACAACTACATCGATGGTGGCAATATGCTGAACGCCACCAAGCGACGCCTCCGCAATCACTTCGACGGGGTATGTGCCCGCCGCCGTGACCACAACTCCACTTCCGCTCAAGCTTACGTTCTGTGGACTGGTACTTGCGTTGTCGTTAATGACGAGATTTCCCGTGCGCACTCCAGCTGCTGAAGGAGTGAACGTCACGCTGATCGCACAGCTCGCCTGTGCTGCGACGGTACTTCCGCAAGTGTTGGTTTGACTGAAGTCGCCCCCATTCGTTCCGGAGAAGGAAAAACTCGCAATGTTCAAGGAAGCGTTACCCGTATTCGAGAGGCTCAGGGACTGAGCAGCGCTGGTTGTGCCGGTAGCCTGCGTGCTGAACAGGAGGCTGCTCGGTGAAATGATCACAGCAGGAGCCGGAGAGGGAGAGCTGAACCCTCCACCTCCGCCTCCGCAAGCTACTACCATCCCAGCCATGAGCAACGATGAGCCAAAAAGCCAGCATGCAGCGCGCCGACGGGCTGCGGCTTGGCAGGCCAACCCTGCGAGAACGACCAGCAAAATCAAGGCCCACGGCCATGTCACTGGCATGCGACTCCTGGGTGGCAATTCTCGGTGGAAGACAGAGGGCGGCACATTACTTAAGCCCGTGGTAGTAACTGAAAAAGTGCTGGTCGCGGATGAGCCACTCGTCAGGTTTACTGAATCGGTCGAAAACGTGCACGTCGCCGCTGGTGGACAGCCTGAGATGTACAGATCTGCTGCCCCACTGAAACCATTCACGGAGGAAATGGTAATCGTGGAACTTCCGGATTGCCCCGGGGCAGGGATGCTAATGGTTGAAGGACTGGCCAACACACTGATATCCGTTGAATTGACAGTTACGCCGGCGGATATGGTTGGGCCGGCGTAGAATTCATCACCGCTGTACTGAAAAGAAACGCTCCATGTTCCGACCGGCAAAGTGACCGGGACCAGAGCGGTCGCCGAAGCGTACGATGTGGTAGGTTGCCCGGCCTTCCCGGTAACGCTGATGGCTGAACCAATGGGGGACCCGTTTGCGAGCACTTGAAGCGTCCCGGTGGGGGCAATTCCGTAGCTTGATGTGGTGACGGCGACGGTGCAATTGGCGGTGTCTCCGGCCGGCATCGAAGACGGCAAGCATAGGGTGCCGCCGGGCCCGAGGCTGGTGGGCGCTTTG
>JASHTO010000369.1 GCA_030040515.1 Terriglobia bacterium | reverse complement strand
TCCAGGCCGATGTAGATCCCGCCGAAAAGCCAGATGGCGGTTTCAACCAAATTGGCGCGCGCTCCGTTTCCCCCATCGCCGTCGGCGAACTCGACGGCGGCAAAGGCGTTGAGCGATTGCCCGTCAAAACCCTGCTGGCGCCAGTCGTTCAGCACGTCGAGCTCAATTCCCCCTTGGTCCGTTGCGGGGTTGGCGGGGTTGTACCCGTCCCACTTCTCGTAGTATTCGAGAACGGTGGAATCGGGCACGGTCAGCTCGCGGCCGAGCGCGTTGCGCGTCCACGACTGAAGCGCGTGCCCCACCGCGGCAATCGTGCAGCAACCGAGTTTGTCGTTCAGCATCATTCCCCAGTCGCTGATTCCCAGGGTGTAATCCACCGCCGCCGGAGGCGCGGGCAGCGCGGGCGCGAGATATCGGGCCAGCTTCAACGTTCGTAAATCTCGCCGCACCGGCTTCTTTCCGAGTTTCATGCCAAGGTGGTTGGTCATTTTGAATTCACCACCGAGGCACTGAGACGCCGAGAAGATCTTTTTGCGTTTTCCTCAGTGCCTCTGGGTCTCAGTGGTTTAAAGCTTTTTCAATCGCTTGTCGCGCTTCGCAATCTGGTTGTACGCGCGCTTAAAATCCTTCGCCTTCCAGTGCTTCACCGGCGCGGCTCCGGAATTCGGAATCCGCACATTCGGAATCGCCGCGCTCTGTGCGGCGGGCACCAGCGCGGCAATCTCCGTCACCGCCTGGGTGAGCAGCGCCACAACGCTCGTCACCGTGGTCTGGGTCGCGGCATTCTTGATTTGCGCGGCGTTTTCAAGCTGCTGCACGTTGCCGTTCACCGCCTCGAACGCCGCTTCGACCGCCTGAAGATTTGTGGCCGTGGGCGAGGCCTTGTAAGCGTCCAGAGTCTTCACCAGGGCGCTGAAGCCGTCTTCCACCAGCGTCACCACCGGCGCCAAAGGCGGGTCAATCACGTCCACCAGGCTGGCGGCAATCGGCACGGCGACTTCCGCATCCTGCTCCGCTGTGTTGACCCATGCCGGAATTACGCACGCCTGCCAAACCATTACGCTTGCCAGCAGGACTCCCAGAATTGCCCGCTTCATAATTCCCTCCCTCGATTCGGTTGCCCAATCCTTCCGTTCATTTGCCCTTGGTTTTCGGGAGAATCGTCAGGCGTCCCGACGTTCCGTCTCCCCGCGCTGCTTCCGGTCGCCGGCGATCCACAGGACCACCGTGAGCAAGGCGTTCAGGACGACCAGCAAGGCGAACAATTTCAAGATCAATGACATGTTTCACCTCGGCCCCATTCGGAAGATGACCCAAAAACATAACGATCCAAAAAGTAGTAATAATAAACATTCAAATATAAAGTCCAGCAACACGCGCCGGAACTCGAGAGATTGAATGCGCAAACCCTTTTTCATGGCACACCCCCCGGCTCCTCACGCTCGTGGCTCGCCAACGGCCTCCTGGCAAGCTGCGGCTCCGGCAATTTCACTATCGTCGCCGCCGGAAGCTGCCGTGGCGGGTCCCGGGTCCTCTCCCGTCGCGTACCATTGGAGCGCGCGCGGGTCGTTCAGCCGGTAGAGATTCACCAGACGAATCAAGTCTGCGGAGTAGCTGGGGTTCGTGGAATACCCACAGTGGTCCCGGTCTAGCTGGGAGGTTTTGGGCCCCAGCCGCTCCGCAAACTGCTTCCAGTCGGCACGCACTTCAAACGCCGGCTGGTATCGCGGCCCGCGCAGGAGAAGGGCGTGGGCGCGAAAGGCTTCGGCCAAATTCGGGAAGCGCTGGAATTGCGCCAGGAGATATTCCTTCTGGCCGTTTTCGATTTCCCAGGTTTCGGCGTCAAAGTAGCCGTAGTCCTCGGTCGGAATCCGCGATTCGGAATCCGATTTTTCCGGCGGGGTGACCGGAATTCGGAATTCGGAATTCGGAATCGGTATCTTGCCGGCCGGGGTCGCTTGCTGTGCCGATGCTTGCGCGTTCGGGGAATGTTCCGGGCCGAAATGACAGTACTTGATTCCAAAAGGATTGTTGGCCAGACGGAAAAGCGTGCTACTTCCCCAGCCCAGTTGTGGCGTCGCGCTTTCCAAAATGGCTTGAGCAATCGTGACACACGCCGGAATTTCAAACTTGCGCTGGCTTTCTATCGCCGCAGGTGTGACGCGCAGGAGGAATTGCAATTGCTGCCGGGTCAAACGTGCGGGCGCCGGCTCAAGCGGACGAGTTGCAGAACCTGGCGTTCCCACGCCGGAACCGCGAGCCTCGGTTTCATATGCCGCTGCTGGAGCCGAAGTGACCTCGGCTTGGCTTGTTACGTCGTTGCGGATTGTGTCTGCGATGACCAATGGATCCCCGTTTGTTCCGGAGTTCAACCTTGAGCCTTTTCACGAAAAGTAGATAACAGCCAGTTCCCCAAATCCCGTCCCATGACCCCACTCAGGCGTAGACCTGGGCTGCATTCGCGCCGGCGGCAGGAGGGATATTTCAGGAACGAAGCTTTTCGTCGAAGAGTTTTTATATAACCAGTACACCCACTTACGGTTAGTATACATACAGTTACTACAGAGGGGACAGTGGTGAGTGTTGTGAATGCCGCTAACATAAAATTATCTGAGAAATTGCTGCGCGAAACCCAGGACTTGCACTGCGGCCAGACCTCTGGCCAAGCCGCCGGTTTGGCCGGGGAGATTGCACTTCTCGCGGGTTTGGGATGACCCTTTCACCATGTGAAATGTCCGGCTAAACTAGCCGACAAATTTGAATCAGTTATAGCCTATTGCATCGATCGCTCATAAGCTACGGCGATTGCCCGGACCGTGACTCCAGCACGTTGGCAGCCATTCTCACGGCGCGCCCGCGAGATTTCTGCCCCAATTTTCGCAAGTCCTTTATTTTGTGGTAAACACTGCCCAGAAGGCAAGCTATGTGGCACTTCGTGGTAGCCCACCACCACTTCCGCCCTCCATGGAAGGTAACCTACGAAAAGGAGAGAAGTGCGGGAAATCCCCCACCGACTATGTGTTTTCACGCACCCCTGGGAAGACGCTTACTTCACGTTGCAACATTTCAGGATCGCAGTGTCCCACGGGTTTGACACCTTTTGAGTGAATAAATACTATCGTTCTCGCTCTTTCGAATGGCCGTTAACATGAGCAGGGAGGAAGATTGGCGATAGCCGCGCAAACCGCAGGTCTAGGGGTCACGATTGTAGGCGGGGGAATGATCACCTTCGATCTGCTCCTGCCCTCTCTGTATCACATGGAAAGAATCGGCGTTGTCCGCAAAATCGATATCTGCGCTTTGGAGGTTGCGCCGTTGAAGGCGCTTGCGGAGAACCGGGAATTCCACGAGGCCTTTCCGGGCCAGGGATTCACTTCGCATCCCGCTCTCTCAACGCCAGGCGGCGAGCAATTCCCGAATCTCTACAAGGACGTCATCGCGGCGATGGCTCCGGGCAACATGGTTGTGGTGGCGATGCCCGACAATCTTCACTACGCGGTGGTGAAATACGCGCTGGAGCACGACCAGAACGTGCTCTGCGTGAAGCCGCTGGTTTTGAAGCACGAACAAGCGGTGGAAATCGAGAAGCTGGCTTTTGAAAAGGGCCGCTTTGTGGGAGTGGAATACCACAAGCGATTCGACCGTCGCTCGCTGGTGGCGCGCAGGAGTTACGCGCTCGGCCATTTCGGTGCGTTCGTGATGGGCGAGGCGAAGCTGATTGAGCCCTACTACTATCGCCACTCGAATTTTCAGAACTGGTTCACCTGCGACCGCACGGACCCGTTCACTTACATCGGATGCCATTATGTTGATCTGGTTTATTTCATCACCGGGCTCAAGCCCGTGGAGGTTTCGCTCAAGGGCGTAAAGGGTAAATTCCCCAACGGCAACGAAGCGTTCCTGTGGTCGCACGGGCGCGTTACATGGGAAAACGGCGCGCTGCTTTCGGTGATCAACGGATTGGGATATCCCGACGCCGCGGCGGGCAGCAACGACCAGGGAATGATTTTGTATTGCGAGGGGGACGACCAGACGGGTTTGATTTTTCACGACGACCACAATCGCGGCGTGGCGTATTCCTATTTGCAGGACCTCGGACCGGGCGGATCCAAATACAATTACGTGAGCCCGGATTTTTATCGTCTGGTTCCGTGGGAAGGCGCGGGCTACAAGCCGATTGGTTACGGATACGAATCCGTCGCAGGCATCACGAGCACGATTCATCGCATGGAGAGCGCGGCGGCGGACCTCGACCCCGCTGCGGCGCTGGCGAAGCGTCGCGAGATCATCAAGCAAGTGGACGCGCAAGGCCTGATAGCGACGCCGGCCAACAGCTATATCAATGAGCTGGTGGTGGAAGCAGCGCGCGCGTCGATTCTGGCAGACGCCGCGCCGGTGCGGATCGTCTACGGCGAGCATCCCCATATTGAGAAAATCAGTGGGCGATAATCAGAAATCACAACGTGGCATGGGCATCCTGCCCATGAAGAGCCACGGCCAGGATGGCCGTGCCACGAGAGAACTCTCGCGAATTTCCAGTTTCTGATTTCCATTTTCCAGCCGCTTTTCCCGGAGACACGATGGCCATTTACGATCTGACTCCCGTTGAAGTCCCGAAAATCGAGACGAAGTACCGCAGCATTCGGACGAAGCTTCCGGTGCCGGAATCGTTGCCGATTTTCGCGGCGCTTCAGGAATCGGAGCCGCGTTCGATGGCGGGCCAGCCGCCGATTGTTTGGGACAAGGCGGAGGATTTTATTGTCAGCGACCGCTGGGGCAACCGCTGGATCGACTGGTCGAGCGGCGTGCTGATCACCAACGCGGGGCACGGGCGCCCCGAGATTCGCGCCGCGCTGCGCGAGGTGATTGATCGCGGCCTGCTGGCCAGTTACGTTTTTGTGCACGAGCGGCGCGCGCGCCTGGCGGAGATGCTCCGCGCGCTTTCGCCCGACCCGGCGCGTTACCGCGTGTTTCTGATGAGCACGGGCAGCGAGGCGACGGAGAACTGCATCAAGCTCTCGAAAACCTACGCGCTAGCCAAACACGGTGCGCACAAGAAGTACTTCGTCACGTTTCATTACGCCTTTCACGGACGCACCATGGGCGCGCAGCTTGCCGGCGGCTGGGAAAAATCGAAGGAATGGATGGTGGACCGCGACCGCACGTTCGTTCAGGTGCCGTTTCCGGACGGTTATAAGAATGAGGACACGTCGTTCGATCTGTTCCTGAAGACGCTCGCGGAAAAAGGCGTGAAGCCGCGGGACGTTGCCGGCGTGATGACGGAAACCTATCAGGGCGGCGGGCCGGATTTCCTGCCCGTCGAGTACGCGCAGAAGCTGGAAGCGCTTTGCCGCGAGCATGACATCGTGATGTGCTACGACGAAGTGCAGGCGGGCTTCGGCCGCACGGGAAAGATGTTCGGTTTTGAGCACTACGGCGTGCGCCCGGATCTGATCGCCTGCGGCAAGGGCATTTCGTCGTCGCTGCCCATCTCCGCGGTCATCGGCCGCGCGGACATCATGGACCTCTACGCGCCCGGCTCGATGACATCCACGCATTCCGGCTCGCCGTTGCCCGTGGCCGCGGCGATTGTGAACCTCGAGCTCATCCAGAAAGAGCGCCTGTACGAACGCGCCGCGCGTCTGGGCGAAATCATGCTCGCGGAACTGAAGCGCATTCGCGAAAAACATCCGCAGTCGCTCGGCTGCCTGCAAGGCAAAGGTCTGGTGGCGGGAATTCAGGTGGTCAAGCCCGGAACCAAAACGCCCGATCCCGAAACCGCGCTGCGCATCAACATCGCCTGCTTCCACAAGGGCCTGCTGATGTTCGCGCCCGTAGCCGCCAGCGGCGAATGCCTGAAAATCGCCCCGCCGCTTACGATTGCCGAAGACGCACTGCGCGAGTCGTTGGCGGTTTTTGAATCAGCAGTGGATGAAGTTCTGAAGTCCAAAGGTTAGAAGGTGAAGGGTAAGGGCAAATTCAGCACGGCGAGTTTGTCAGCCTAGTTTCTTGTGAAGCCACCGCCATTTCTTGTAGGCAAGTTCCATGCATTTTTCAAAAGCCCTGTCAGTTCGAAGGAAGCCGAGGTTGCCTTCGGCAGCCTTTTCCTGGTAGTCTCGGTCTTCCATCAATTCGGAAAGAAGCAAACGTACTCGTGCGGTCGCAAGCCACATTAGCAACTCTTTATAGTCAACTGAGACAGACATCGATTTGCCGTGCTGTTCGCTAATCTCTTCAAGATTTCTTTCATCCCGGTTTAGGATGCCCTGACATAGAAGGGCCCAAACAAGGTTCCGCGATTTGGAAATGAACCAATATTTGTTCTGGCCCTTTTGCTCAATTTCTTGTAAATACTTCCGCAGGTTAAATTGAATCTTGTAACACAAAAGAACGTGCCGGAAATCAGCCTTTAGTCGGCCCTGTCGAAACACGTGAGCGTATACCTTCTCGTCCTCAAATACCCGGCGCATCTCTGACAGTCGGCTAATCGAACCATCTGTTAGAAGATAAGTTTGAGTTAGTTTCAGCATTTGGATCGCTTTGGCGTCCTCGGTGATGCCATATTCCTCGAGGTCCTCGGGGCCAAGTTGGTCGAAAGCGTTTTCCTGCCTCGCGTAATAGATTCCAAGGTCTGAACTGAAGTTCTCCTGAAGTTCGAGTTGAATTAGGTCATTTGCGTGAAGATTCCATGGCTCGACTGGGTTTTGGCGGTTGTTGTTAATGGTGACCCGGGTTACAAACTGTTGGTCAGCATCAGTAATTATTTTGCACTGAACACATATTGACTGGAAAGTTTCCCACCCGTCCTTCAATTTCGGATTGTCGTTGTTCTTTTTCAGGAACTCAGCCAAAGTTGTGACAGTCTGCGCACCGTTAAGTAGGCGCGGCGCCATGATCGAGCACTTTTCTTCGCTCTTCTCGATTTGTTCAGCGAAGAGGGTCACGCCGTTGTGGTCGAATGGGAAAACACAGGCAGCTTCCGCCTGATCGAGTATTATCCTCTTCAGGGCTGTAGCGATTGCTCTATTGACGGCTTCCCCCTCGCCGAGACCATATCGAATGTTGCTATCGAAGAATCGCGGCCCCAGTTCGTTGTGCATGCGGTGGATGTCGGCAAGCCGGATGAGCCCCATATGCATCTTCGCGCCTCCCGGGCCGTCAACGATCACATGATTGGCTAAGGTTACTTCGAATGGGGTTGCTGGCTTGGGCTCACGTATCGAACCTACGCGCCCGCTCGATGAGCGAAACTCAACTACGAAATCAACCTTGCGCTCGCCAAAAAACTGATCAACCAAGAATCGCTTGTTCTCCAAGTCTTCGCGAAGTTTGTCGAGTACAGGGCTCCGTTCAGCCTCCTCGGGGTCCCCCGTGAAGACGAATCGGAAACAAACCTGATCAATAATTGCCTTGTTCTCCCGCAGGCAGCTTCTAAGCTGGATCAACAAAGGATTCTTGGAATCATCCTTGTTCGGGGCGACGAATATCCTTTCAATTCCATCCTCAATTAGCCGCTGCAGAGATTGCTTGAACTGGCTATGGGAAGTCGTGCACTTGAATTGAAATAAGTAAAGATTTCGGCGCTGCTCATCGAAGTAGAATCCATCTAAACCGTAGTCGTGTCCTCCGAACGCTACTTGGTTCACTGCCTTTTCGCGAGGGATGCCATGTTCCTGTTCCAAGTAGAGAAGCCCAAAATAGTCTTCTCTTACTCCTCCACAAGTGCCTCGAAGATCAGAATAAGCTTGGTCGATCTTGTGATCGGTAATCATGAAGTTCCTCTGATGAAATAGTGGAGATATTCGTCGATTGGACCGACGGGATTCTACGCCAAAAATAAGTCCCGCACTACTCGAAAGGGTGATCAAAGCCCAGCATCAGGACTACCATGTGTGCCAGACCTCTGTAGACCAATTGTGTGGTAGCCGGTGTCATGTTAACTCCAGACCGCCTCAGTACTGCCGCAGGAAAATGACCCGATTAGTCCAGTCCCAATGGGCGGATTCGGCTGCCAAGCTTAGAAGGGCGCGGACCATGCCCGCGAGTTTACGGTGCAAACTGCGGAATGCCCGCGGCGGAGGCGGCGGCTTTGAGCTTGTCGTCCAGAGTAGCGATCGGCAGGCCGCGGCGCAAAGCCACTTCCAGATAAGTTGCGTCATAGACCGACAAGTGATGCGCGCGCGCCAGACTGAGCACGTCGCTCCAGGCGCGATCGTTGGTCTCGTCATCAACGGTAATGGGCAGGGACGCAAGGAAGCCCAGCCAATGCGCCGCCTGCGCCTCCGTACTGCGCTTGCGCCGCTCACCCATCGCCACGGCATTCGCAACTTCCAGCGGCCAGATTTGGGGAACAATGGCCCCAGCCGCCGGTAGCCGCGCTACAACTGAGTCCGCGTAAGGGTCGGCTTCATCCTGAAAGAACCAAGCCAATGCGACTGAGCCGTCCAGTACAAACCGGGCCGTGGATGTCTTTATTGGCTTCTTGGTCCGCATGATTCTTCTTGCTGTAGAGGCGGTCCCGCCTGGGCCGGATCGACGCTACAATGTGGCGCTCTTACGAGCGTCTGCCTTCCTCAATAAGCTGGCGAATGGTCACCTTGCCGCCCAGAGTCGGCCCTTGGCGGTCACGGAACGCAAGCATTTCGCGAACCACCTGACGGGCATCGCGCTCCTTTTCTTTGGGAGGCGGACTGATCAGCGCAGCAGGCTTCCCGCGCCGCGTAATCAGGATTTTCTTTCCCTTCGCAACGTCATCCAGCACCTGGGAGAGACGCGTCCGAGCTTCGTAGAATCCCATCGTGGTCATTTTGCTCGCCTCTATTAGACCTGTCGAATAGACCAGTCTAGCACATCAGAGAGGATCGCGCAAAGTGTAGGACAAAAGTCCGAAGTCAAATTCGTCATTATTCCCCCACGGGCACAGCCACCAGTTCGGGGGCGGACTCCACTCTTTCGATTTGGCGCTCGATTTTTTCGACGACTTCGCGGGAGTAGGGAATGAAGTGGTGGCCGGAGATCATGATGGTTGCGGCCATCCAGATTTTGGCGGGATTGAGTGCGTAGCGGGAGGCGATCCTGAGCGCGTATTTCCAGTACGCCGCGCGGTAATTGGATTTGATTCCCTGGCGCCAGACGGAGCGCAGCAGAATCGCAGCGATGGCCACAGGTCCCGGCTGGCGGGCGGCACGCTGGTTTTTCTTAATCCTCCAACCTTCCATGGAGCGCCAGGCGCGCTCGAAAAACGCTTTGGGGTCGTAAATCGCCGTCAGGGTTTTTGCCTGGCCCCGCAGCAAAACTGTCGGGGAGAGTTTTGTTCGGAAGTTGGGAGGATTGGCGTCACCGCTCGAGTGCAGAGTGTCTTCCAGCAAGCGGCCTTCTTTTTGCATGCGCGTGTAGAGGGCGGTGTGCGGCATGGCGTGCAGTGAATTCAGCAGCGCCCAGGGGATGGCGGTGCGCTCAATGAATTCAATCTGCCGGTCAAAAATATCTTCGTGGTCGGAGTCGAAACCGACAATGAATCCACCCGTCACCCACAGACCCTTTTCATGAATAATATCGATGCAACTGACCGGGTCGGTGGCCAGATTCTGGAATTTGTGGGTTTCCGCCAGCGCCTCACGAGACGGGCTTTCAATCCCCAGGAAAACGTGGAAGAAGTTGGCGCGCACCATGGCCTCCATCAGCGCCGTCTTGCGCGCGAGATCCATGGAAGCCTCGGTGTAAAACACCACGGGGAAACCATGCGCCTGCTGCCATTTTTCCAACTCCTGGCAGAGTTCCAGGGCGCGCTGGTGGTTGCCGATGAAATTGTCATCAACAATAAAGATTTGCTTCATCCATCCCAGGCGCAGCAGCGCGTCCAATTCCGCCTTCACCTGCTGGGGCAGCTTGGTGCGGGGCTTGCGGCCGTAGAGGACGATGATGTCGCAGAACTCGCATTGAAAGGGGCAGCCGCGGGAGAATTGAATCGACATTGAGGCGTAGTCTTTCAACCGCAGCAGGTCGAAGCGGGGAATCGGCGTGCGGGTAACGTCGGGCTTATCGGTGATTTCGTAGAGTCGCTCGGCCGTGCCGGATTCAAGCGCCGCGGCGATTTGGCCGAATACCTCGTCTGGCTCGCCCACCACCACGTGATCGGCAAGCGCCAGCATCCGCTCCGGCTGGCTGCTCGCGTAGGGGCCGCCTACAATCGTGCGCCGGCCGAGTCGCCGGGCTCGCACCAGGGCGTCGCGGATGCCTTCCTTCTGAACCTCCATGCCGCCCACCATCACCAGGTTGGCCCATCGGACGTCGTCGTCCGTCAGTTCTTCCAGCCCTTCATCCACAAGGCGCAGAGTCCATTCCGCAGGACACAGAGAGGCGACTGTGATGAGCCCCAGCGGCGGCATCACCACCTTTTCAGAAAGGAGCTCCAGCATTCCGCTGAAACCCCAAAAAGATTTGGGAATTTTGGGCCAGACCAGGAGGGCCTTGATCTTCTTGCCGAGAGGAGCGAATGATTGCGGATCGTTCTTTTGAGCGGGGTCTCGACC
>JASHTO010000368.1 GCA_030040515.1 Terriglobia bacterium | reverse complement strand
GCACGTTGTCCGGATAAGTGAAGAGCACGTTAAAGTTGTCGCTGCAGTTCCCGTCATCGGTGCGAACCTTGCGGTCGCGCGTGCCCACGGCCTTCACGGGATGGGCTTGCAGCATCCAATTGCACATGTCAATAACGTGGATGTTTTGTTCCACGATGATGTCCCCGGAGAGTTTGATGTCCCACACCCAGTTGCGCAGGCGGCGCTCCTCCGCAGAGGCGTTGGGCCATTCCGGCCGGTCGATGTGGGCGCAGTAGTAATATGCCAGGCCGCATCCCATCTTTCCGAGGGCGCCCTCGTGGATGCGTTTGGCAATATCCACCATGGGCGGCGCATTGCGGATTTGGAATCCCACCGCCAGGCTTATTTTGCCCTGCGCCTTTTCCCCGATGCTGATGACGTGGTGCGCCCCGGGCACATCGATGGCCACAGGCTTTTCGCAATAAACGTGCTTGCCGGCGTCGACCACGGTTTCAAGATGATGCGGATGGAAATAGGGCGGCGTCGTAATGAGGATGAAATCCACTTCTTTGGAGTCGGCGATCTGCTTGTAGGCATCAGGGCCCTTGAAGAGCTGGGAGGGATCGATGGGTGCATACCCTTTCGCTTGCTGCAAGTTGTCGAAGTGCTGCCGTCCCTTTTCCAGTTGGTCAGGAAAGAGATCGGCGATGGCGGTAACGCGCGAATCCGCGTTCTCAACAAAACTGGAGCCCTCAGCCGTGGCCCGGCCGCCGCAGCCGAGGATGCCGAAGCGAAGCTGCGAATTGGCGGCCGTACCGCGCGCTTGCTGCGGCTTGAGAATGGTAAAGCTCGCGGCCGCCGCCGCAGCGCCCAGGAATTCTCTTCGATCCAGCTTGTTCTTGTTGTGATCAGCCATCTTGAACCTCCTGATATTTGTAGCGGCGCTCTACGACCCGTCGCCCGAAGGCTTTGGGCCGCAGGGCGAGCGTCGCGCGACGGTCGCAGACCGCCGCTACAATCTTCCGGCGCGCAACGCTACAATTAAGGAAGCGGACGTAAATAGATATCCTTAAATCTGATTTGCACCCCGCCACCTGTATGCAACTGCAATCCGATTACTCCTTCGCTGAAATTCGGATGGGGATCGGTGAAGTCCACGCACGGCACTCCGTTCAAGCGCGTGACGTAGTGGGTTCCCTGCTCGGTAATTTCCAATTCGTTCCAATCGCGCGGCTTGATGGCCTGCTCGCAGGCGGGAGTGCCCATCGCCACCCAGCCGCGGTGGCCGCTTTCGTAAATCGAGCCGGTGTGGCGCGTGGGATCAACTTCGATTTGCATGCCTTCGATGTCCGGGCCGGTCTTGGGCGAATTGCCGGTGATCCGCGAGCGGGTGAAGACGCCGCTGTTCCCGTCGGTCTCCGGCTTGAACTTCACGCGCAGCTCAAAATCGCCGAAGGTTTTTTTGGTGGTGAGATAACCGTAATGGCCCACGGTGCTTTCGCCCAGGATTGTCCCCTCTTCGGCGACCCATTTCTCCTGGCCGTTATTCACCCAGCCGCTCAGATCCTTGCCGTTAAAGAGAGCAACCCACCCCTTTCCCGCGGGCACCTGAGCCATGCCGGGCGAGGCGAGCGCCAAACCCATCATGAATACCAACATCTGTTGCATGGTTGAACTCCTTGCGCCTTTTTGCCTGGAGAGGCGGGAATGATAATGGACGTCGTTCGCCGGCGCCAACTTCTGAAGAACGATGATGATATTCGCAAGCGAAAATGAAAGCTAGTACATATCGTTGTAGCGGCGGTCTCCGACCGCCGTCGTCGATCCCGCCTGGGCGGGATCGACGCTGCAATTTCCGACGCTCCGCGAAATATGGTCAGACTCATTCCCGATTGTACGACTTGGGTGGCAGCAGAAGCTGAATGCCGAAATATCCCAGAAAGTAAGTTTGATTGGGCCGGGTGGGCTCAAAGCTTCGGCCCGCCATGAACAAGAGAACGATCGGGCTGTGAAGCTTGTACCGGCCTCCAAAATCAAAAGTGGGCTGAACCTCGGAAGCGCGGAAGGGGCCCTGGGAATAAAATTCCGCGTCAATCTCGAGTTTCTTGGTGATGTCGCGCCCCACCACCAGGCCGGTGATGAAGCTGTTGGGGCCCTTATGAACAAACTCGTATCCCAATTCGAGGTTCACGTCCACAGGGCCGACCTTTTTGGAGAGTTCCACTGGCATCTCGAAGCTGCTGTAGGGCGGAGTAATTCCCCGGGCCACGGCGTGGTTGGGATTGTTCAGATAAAATTGCGGGAAAATCGAAATCGACAGGCCGTCCTCGCCCTTGTCATAAAAGCGCCACTTGACTCCCGGATTCGATTGATTCATGCCGAACTTCGTGGGGGCCCCGGGATTCTGAACGCGCAGCCAGGCACTTTCGTAGGTGAGCTGGATGCGGTCGCCGATTCCAAAGTTCAAGTCGAGGTCGGGCGTGTGAGACACCGATTGATTGCTGAAGAAAAACGGCATGTACCCGAAATTGATTTCCCAATTGTGATTGCCGGGCGTGCCGGGATCGTTGGTGTAATAGGGCGGGCCGCCCTGGCCGAACGCGGACGAGGCGGCAAAAAGCATCACGAAAACTGGAATAAGAATGCGCAACATCGCCGCGGGAAGATGCGAGCCGCGTGGCGAACGCCGGTTGGTATCATGGACCGACTCCACGGCCCCAAACCTCGCGATGAAAGTAAAAAAATTATTGTACCATGGCGTGTCGTGCATGCAGGGCCGCCGCACAAGGCCGCCCGGGCGAGAACATTCCAGGAGGCGGGCATGAAGGACTTGGGAGTTGGCATCATCGGAACAGGTTGGGTTTCAGGTGAATACATCAGGGCGTTTGAGGCGAACCCGCACACCGAGGTTCGCGGTTTGGTCAGCCGCGACCGGGCGCGCGCGCAGGCCAAGGCGGAGGCATTCCACGCAACGCACTGCCACGCGTATGACCGGCTCGAAGAGATGCTGGCCGATTCATCCATTCAGATTGTGGTGATCTGCACGCCTCACAACTTGCATGTCGAGCAGGGCGTCGCCGCCGCGCAAGCCGGCAAGCATCTGGTGCTGGAAAAGCCCGTCGCGCTCGACCTGGAAGGTTTGCGCAAACTCCAGGCCGCCGTGCGCGCCGCCAAGGTCAAGACCGTGGTGAGCTTTGTGCTGCGCTGGAATCCGCTCTTTGAAATGATCAAGACGTTTCTGGCCGACGGCCTGCTGGGAAATCTGTTTCTCGCCGAGGTCGATTATTTCCACGGAATCGGCCCGTGGTACGGGCAGTACGATTGGAATATCAAGAAGGAGATCGGCGGCAGCAGCCTGCTCACGGCCGGCTGCCACGCGGTGGATGGGCTGCACTGGTTCGTCAACAGTCTGCCGGTGGAAGTGTGCGCTTACGGGAATTTCAGCCGGCAGAATCCCCTGCACTACGAATACGAACCAAACAGCATGACCCTGGTGAAATTTGCGGATGGGGCGATCGGCAAGATCGCCTCATCCATTGAGTGCGTGCAGCCTTACATCTTCAACGTCGAGTTGTTCGGCGACCAGGGGACGGTGTGCAACAACCAGATTTTCTCAAAACATTGGAAGGGCCAGAAGGGTTGGGCCACTTTTCCCACCGTCCTTCCCGACAGCGGCGATGTAACCCATCACCCTTTCAGTGATGAGGTTCGCCACTTCGTGGAGTGCATCCTCACCAACCGCGAGTCGCACGCCAATCTGGAAGACGCCGCGGTGACGCACGAAATTTGCTTCGCCTCGGAGCTTTCAGCGCGCGAGGGCCGTCCGGTGAAGCTGCCACTGTGATGGAGCTTCTGCTTATTTCTTCTCCAGCGCCTCGCGCGTATCGCCCAAGGTCATCAGCAGCGATTCGCGCGGGATGCTGGTGACAAAGGGTTTGATGAGCCAACCCAAGCCCGTCGGAATGTCGCGCGTCAGGGAGATGGACTCCACTTCAACGTAAACTCCCCGGTCCTTCTCCTCGAACCGCCAGTAGGAATCGAGGCGCCACAAGAAACCGTCATCGTGCCCGATCGGTTTTTCGTGCTCGGTCGGCAGACCGGCGTCCACCACTTCGGCAATTCGAGTCGCCACGGACCGGCTTCGGCAATGGGTGGAGTCGAGGGGAAAGTATTGCACTTCATGATCCGTGTTCAAAGTGACGGTGATGACTTTCTTTTCCTGAAGCCGATAGTAAATTTTGAAGGTATCGCCGTCGCGCTGAATTAATTTTGACCGAATCACTTCGGGCTGGTAAATGTCCTGGTGACGGTTATAGTCCTGCACCAGGTTGAGGACCTGCCGCAGGGTTGCACCGGGAATGAAAACCGCGCCAATCCAGTGGTGAATCAAAGCGTCCGGCGCTTCGATGACGGAACCCGAAGCGTCGCGCGTAGAGAGGCGGTCCATGTAGATTTCGCCCTTGCGCACACTGGTCAGCACTGTGGAGCGTTGCGGTTCCGGCAGGCCTTCGATGTGGAGAAACGCGCCCGGCTTCCCCAGTTCACTGGCGATGCGCGCCTCCGTGGCTTCGACATAGTAGTTGAAGGCTTCAACGGTCTTCGGTTCGAGATCGGCGGCGCAGGCGGCGGTGGGTGGTTGGCCCAGGCCGGACAATAAAAAGACACTGGTGAAAATTGTTGCGGAAAGAAATTTGCGCATGTTTTTACACGGGGCGAATTGCGATGCCCCGAAGTATGATACCCCGGAAAATATCGTAGGGGTGGCCCTCGCCCTGCCCATGCCGGGCAACCACAAGGGTCGCCCCTACGTTCAAAGAGCAAGATTCGGGTTGCTCGGTTCTGGTGATGCCTTCAAGATGAGGGTGAATCAAATTGAAGGAGCAACGAATCATGCAAACCATGTGTGAAGACTACAATCGAATGGAGAAAGCCATCCTCTTTCTCGAGCAGAATTACAATCGCCAGCCGGAACTGCGCGAAGTCGCGCAGAGCGTGCACCTGAGCGAATTCCACTTTCAACGGCTGTTCCGGCGTTGGGCGGGGATCAGCCCCAAGCGCTTCATTCAATACATGACTTTGGAGCACGCCAAAAGGTTGCTCGAAGGGTCGCATAGCGTGCTCGATGCGACTTACGACTCCGGCCTTTCAAGTCCCGGCCGCTTGCACGATTTGTTCATCAAGATTGAGGCCATGACGCCAGGCGAATACAAGGCTCACGGCGCGGGCCTTCGCATCAGCTACGGATTTCACGCGAGCCCCTTCGGCGAATGCCTGCTGGCCGTGACCGAGCGGGGGATTTGCGCCCTGGGATTCATCGGCACCGGCGGGAGAGCGGCGCTTCTGCGCGATTATCAGTCCCGCTGGCCGCAGGCCGTGTGGGAGAAAAACCGGCGACTTAGTGAGCCGTATGTCCGACGAATTTTCGACGAGGAAAAATCGAATGGAAATCGGCCCCTCCCCCTGCTGCTGCACGGAACGAATTTTCAAATCAAAGTTTGGGAAGCACTGCTAAAGATTCCCATGGGTTCGGTCGTTCCCTATGAAGATATCGCCGTCAAGGTTTGTAGCGCGCGAGCAACACGCGCGGTGGGCAGTGCCGTGGCAAAAAACCCCATTGCCTTTCTGATTCCTTGCCATCGCGTCATCCGCAAAGCGGGCGGAATCGGCGGCTACCACTGGGGCGCCGCGCGAAAGAAAGCCATGCTGATCTGGGAAGCGGCGCGGACCCAGAACTAGCGCTAGCCTTTCACGCATTGCACCACCTTCGGGTTGCTGGTATCCTGCCGCGGCAATACCGGGGAAGGTGTGAAAATATCGGAAAAACACCCCACGCAAAGACGCCAAGGCGCGAAGCATCGCAAAGTAAACCATTTCTGTGTTGAGTGACTTTGCGCCTTTGGGTGAGGTTGTTTATTTTTTCACACCTTCGGGGGATCCGCGCATGAAATCCGAACGCTGGCTGCACATCATTCCTGTTGCCTTCATCATGTACACCATCGCCTTCATCGACCGGACCAACGTGTCGATGGCGCTGCCCTCTATGAGCCGAGCGCTCAACATGAATCCCACGCAAGCGGGGGCCGCGGCGGGAATTTTTTTCTGGGGATACGTGCTGCTGCAAATTCCCGGCGGGCATCTGGCGCAGCGCTGGAGCGCCAAACGGTTCGTCGCCATCCTGCTGGTGGTGTGGGGAATCTGTTCGGTGGGGTGCGGGCTGGTTCGAACCTGGCAGCAATTCCTGGTGATGCGGCTTTTCCTGGGCATCGCGGAGGGTGGAGTTTGGCCGGCCGTGCTGGTGCTGCTCTCGCACTGGTTCCCGCGGAAGGAGCGCGCGCGTGCCAATGCCTACTGGATGCTCTGCCTGCCGGCGGCGGTCATCGTTTCCTCCCCACTTTCCGGCTGGATCCTGGCCCATTGGAACTGGCGGGTGCTCCTGATTTCAGAAGGCGCGCTGCCGTTCGTCTGGCTGGTCATCTGGTGGCTGTTCATCGACGATAACCCCAATCAGGCAGGATGGATTTCGGAAGAAGAGCGCGGTTACTTGGAGGGTGTGCTGCAAAAGGAATCCAACGAGCTTGAATCCTCCGGACAGACGTCGTTCCTGCGAACATTGGTGAAGCCTGCGGTGCTGATGATGATCGGGATTTATTTTATGTCGACGCTGGGGAATTACGGCTTAACCTTCTGGCTTCCCACGGTGCTCGCGAAAGCCGGGCAACTGAGCATTCAGACGGTAAGCCTGCTCTA
>JASHTO010000367.1 GCA_030040515.1 Terriglobia bacterium | reverse complement strand
CGAGGACGAGCGCGGCGGCGGAGCGTGGATTTTTCTATCTTTGCGAAGCCTGCTGCAAGGAATGGATACCGCGGGCTTTTGGAATCCCTCGGGCATTGATTTCATTCAGCAGGCGCGCGCGCAACGTGGTTCCACCGATTCCCTGCCCTGGATCGATTGCGAGAACACTGAGTGGTGGGAGGTTCCCGTCGCCATGGCACTGGCGCCGCCCGACTCGATTGAAGTGCTGGGCAATCACTTCATGGAATACGGCCTTGACGACGTCACGGATTGGGGCCGGCCGCCCGGCAAGCACGAGGCGAACGACCGCTGGAGCTGGCTGCATTACACGCTCGGCCTCTACTACCACTACCTCAATCTCGGATTCCACATTCCGCCCTCAGCCGGAAGCGCCAGCGGCGTGCACCCGAATCCTGTCGGTTACAATCGCGTGTACGCTCAAATCGCAGGACCGTTCAGCGTGGAAAAATGGTTCGCGGCGCTGCGCGAAGGAAGAAGTTTCATCACCAACGGGCCGGTTTTGTTTTTCGATGTGAAGTCTAGCGGAGTGGCATCGCAAGCCACAGTGGAAGCCCACGCGCGCCAGCCGCTTGACCGCATCGAGCTGGTTGCCAACGGAGAAGTCATCCAGTGGGCGCCCGTGCCCCCTGCCACACTCGATTACAAGGCCGATTTCACCTTCGATCCCAGCGGGTACACCTGGGTTGCGGCGCGCTGCTTCCTTCGCACCGGAGACACCATTCGCCTCGCGCATTCAAGCCCCGTATTTCTGAATGGCTATCACGACTGCCGGCCCGACGCGAAGTATTTTGTTGATTGGATGAACGACCTCATTAATGAAACCAAAACCCGGAAATCCCCTTCCGCGTCAGATCGTGACCACTTGCTCGATCTTTACGGCCGCGCCTTGGACTTCTACACGCAGAAATTCCAGGATGGCTGCTCGCCGAACTGAGTTTGAGGCGCCACAATTCTTATCAAATCCTGACTGTGAAAACAGCAGCGTGCAGCCGCATGAATTCATAAATATACAGAGCGAAGTAAATCCGTTTGCGGTCGGTTGTAGCGGTGGTCTATCGACCGCCGACGGCGCTCATAGAGCGCCGCTACAACTCCGAATGGCGTCCTTTGACATCTCCAACCCGAGTCGCCATAATGCCAACGGGGTTCGAGCATCTGTATGAAGGAGAGTAGACCAGCATGGCGGCTTATCGGATCACGAACGAGGATTTTTATCGCTATTCTAACGATGGATTTTTTGTCGTCCGCGGGCTCTTTGATTCCGAGGAGATGACTTTACTGCGCGAAGCTGTGGACGTTGATCAGGATTTGGCCGAAGCCCAGTACGCCGTGAAGGACCGGCAGGGCGGCACGGCGAAAATTGCAATTTGGCAGGGAACGGGCGACGACCTTTACGGCTTGGTGGCGCGGTCGGAACGCATTGTAAACACTGTGGAGCGTCTGTTGGGCGATGAAGTCTACCACTGGCATTCGAAAATGACCATCAAGGTTCCGCGTGAGGGTGGAGCCTGGGAATGGCACCAGGATTACGGATACTGGTACACCTACGGCTGCCTTTACCCGGACCTCGCCACGTGCATGATTGCCGTGGATCGCGCCACGCGGGAGAACGGCTGCTTGCAGGTTCTGCGCGGTTCGCATCGCATGGGGCGCATTGACCACGATTTCCAAACACAGTTGGGGGCCGACCCCGAGCGCATCGCCGAGGCGGTCAAAAGACTGGAAATGGTCGATTGCACGCTGGAAGCTGGCGATGCGATTTTCTTCCATTGTAACTTGCTGCATTGCTCCGGCCAGAACAAATCCCCGAGTCCGCGCCGGGCCTTCTTGTGCTGCTACAATGCCCGGCGCAACAGCCCCTACAAGGTGGTGCGGCATCCGCAGTACACACCACTCGCCAAGGTCCCCGATTCCGCGCTCAAGGATGCCGGCCTGCGCATCGCCAAGCAGGAGTATAGCCGGCGCTCGCACGCGCAGGTGGTGAAATAGCGCGATCGGCGCGCCCTCTTACGCCTCGGAGGGCCAAAGCGCTTAATCCGTGTGAAACACTTCCTGCATATTCGCCCACCACTCGCCTTTTTTGCGCGTGGGAAGGGGTTGCTGCAGGGGCTCCATAATGGCCCACCAATCCTGCGTCACGGGGTCGGCGGCCATCTTCTTCATGTCGGCTTCAAAGTTGTCGCCAATATACTCGAAATAAGCGAAGAGCATGTTATCCTTGAAGAAAATAGTATAATTTCGGATATTACAGTCGTAAATCGTCTTGAGAACGCCCGGCCACACCTTGGCGTGATCCTCCACGTACTTTTCGTAAGCTTCCGGCTTCAGGCCGATCAGTTGGCCGTAGCGCTTCACTTTCCCGGTTGCCATGGAATTTCCTCCTTCGTTCAGGGTTGACCGCCCGTGATGATCGGGGGCGGAGCGGGTGCGAGGCTTCCGGTCGAGGCTGCCACGGCTTGCTCCGTCACCCAATCGGCCCAAATCGAACTCTCGCCGCTCGCCAGCAGCGCGGTGCCGTCAAGTACCGCCGCCACATAATTCGCAATGCAGGGGAAGTGCAGGTTGGCGGGCGCGGGCACATCCTCGCGTCCACCGGGGTAAACAAGGTCTTGACCCGTGAGGGGCGTCAGGTCCATTTCGCCGTCCGTGCCGATGATTCGGAACTCATCTTTTTTTACATGTGAATTCCACCGCACGTCCACAATGCCGCGCGCCTTGCCAGCGTATTCGATGATCACCGTCGCGCAATCCTCCACGCGCATGGGGTGGACGGCGTTCGATAATTGCGCCGTCACGCGCTGCGGCTCACCAAAGAAAAAGTTGAGCAGATCGATGCGATGCGAGCCGATATCGAAGAGCGGCCCGCCACCGGCGAGAGCAGGATCGAATTGCCAGGCGCGTTGCACTTCATCGGGTGAGCGCCATTCATAGCAGGTGATGTAGGCAAGCAGCGGCTGGCCGATCGCTCCCCGCTGAAGCAGTTCCCTCGCGCGCGTTACCTTGGGATAAGCGCGGCGATAATAGGCGATTCCCAGCGTCTTTCCTGCCGCGTGCGCCGCCCCCACCATGGACCGCGCCTCGGCATAATTCATCGCCACCGGCTTCTCGCAAAGCACGTGCTTCCCGGCCTTGAGCGCGGCCATCGTCTGCGGAGCATGGAGGAACACCGGCGAGGCTACGTAGACGGCATTGGCATCGTCCGCCCTCAAAGCCGCGTCGAGGTCGGTAAACACGCGCGCTTTGTACGGCTCGGCCTTCCTCGGGTCACGGGTAACGATTCCCCAAAGCTCACTGCGTTTTTCCTCGAGCAAAGCGGGAATGACCCGTTTGGTCGTGATATCGCCAACGCCCACCACCAGCCAGTTCAACATTTTCGTGCGCACCTCGGATTTACAATAGAACGATCTCCGCTCTCAACTACCCAGCCCAATCTCTTCCCCCATCATCGTGTTAACGGCATAACGGGGCAGATACTAACATTGCGCTCCGCCTGAGGCCAGAAAAAGTCGCGTTCCGGATTTACGAACGTTGGTGCGCAGGCATTAAAGCGCTTTCGCGTAGAGCGCGACCATGTCCGACTCTGTGCACGCGCGGGGATTGGATTGATGGCAGGCGTCTTCCATGGCTTTCTTTGCCAGCAGCGGAATCATTTCTGCCGTGACGCCCAGTTTGCCCAAGGTCGGGGGGATTTCGACTTCCTCGAGAAGCTCGCGCATCCTGGTAACCAGCGCCGCCGCAGATTCCGCAGCCGGACGGTCAGAGGTTTGAATTTCCATCGCCATGGCGAGGTCGCGCAGGCGATCTTCTGAAACTTGGCGATTGAACTCGAGCACATGGGGCAGAAGAATTCCGTTCACGGTTCCATGGTGCAAATTGGCGATGCTGGAAAGCGGGTGGGCAAGAGAATGAACGGCGCCCAGACCCTTCTGAAACGCCACGGCGCCCATCATTGCCGCCATCAGCATATTGCTGCGAGCTTCCAAATCCTTGCCGTTGTGAACCGCACGCGGAAGATTGCGCAGGGCCAACCTCGCTCCCTGCAGCGCGATGGCGTCGCACAGGGGATGATAGCCGCGCGCGAGGTAGGCCTCCACATTGTGGGTCAGCGCGTCGAGCCCGGTGCCCGCAGTGATTTTGGGCGGCATGCCCAGCGTCAACTCCGGGTCCGCCAGCGCGACGTTGGGCATCAGGTGCGAGCTGAAGATCACGGTCTTCCGCTCCGTGGATTTCAGAATGATGACGGTGCTGCGCCCAACTTCACTGCCTGTTCCGGCCGTGGTGGCGATGGCGATCATGGGCGGAAGGCCGCCGCGAATCTTCGCTGCGCCATCCAACTGGTCGTCGTATTGTTCGAGTGGAAAGGGATGAATCGCAACGAGTCGAATGGCCTTGGCCGCATCGAGCGGACTTCCGCCGCCGAGGCCGATCACACCATCGCAGTGCGCAAGCCGATAAGCCTCCAATCCCTCTTGCACATTCTTTTCGACCGGATTCGGGTCCACGCCCGCAAAGAGAGTTGGATTGAGGCCCGCCCGGCGCGCTTCCGAAAGTACCTGCTCGGCAATCCCGCACGCCACCACGCCGGCGTCGGTCACCAGCAGCGGCCGCGCGATTCCCAATCGCTTTGCCTCCGCGCCCAGCTCGCGCCTCGCGCCGGGGCCGAAGACGATTCGAGTTGGAAAGGAAAATACAGAAATGGGATTACTCATATGATTTCGAAATACCGCTCGAGCTCCCAATCGGTCACGGCGCGGCGGAACTCGCGGACTTCCCACTGGCGCGTGGCCGCGTAGTGATCGACGAATTCCGCGCCAAAATACTCGCGCGCCACGTCGCTGGTCAGAAAAAGTGCGACGGCTTTATCCAATGTCCGCGGCAGCGGCGGCGCCTTGGTGGTGTAGGCGTTGACGGCGGGCACGGGGAGCGGCAGCTTTTTCTCAATCCCAAAGAGTCCCGATGCCAGGCTCGCCGCAAGCGAGAGATAAGGATTGGAGTCAGCTCCTGGTAAACGGTGCTCGACGCGTGTAGCCTTGCTGCCGGCGGGAATGGCGCGCACTGCTGTCGTGCGATTGTCCACGCCCCAGGTAACGTTGGTGGGCGCCCACGTTCCCGGAACGGTACGCTTGTAGGAATTCACCGTGGGCAGGAACATCAGCGCAAACTCGCGCATCAGGGTGAGCTGCCCCGCCACGAAGTGCCGCAAAGCCTCGGAAATATGCCGATCTTCTCCCTGATCATAGAAAAGGTTTCGTGAGGATTTGGCGTCTGCGAGGCTCTGGTGGATGTGCCCGCTGCAACCCGGCAGCTTGGCATTCCACTTGGCCATGAAGGTGGCAATCAGGCCGCGCTTCTGCGCCACGATTTTCACCAGAGTCTTGAACAGTGCGGCGTTGTCGGCGGCGGTCCGTGCGTCGGTGTAGCGGATGGCCGTCTCATATACGCCAGGGCCGGTTTCGGTATGAAAGCCCTCCAGTTCAATCCCCATGGTGTGCGCGGAATCGAGTATGGCGTGGGCCAAATCCGAATGCACGGAGGAGCGCAGCACGCTGTAGCCGAACATTCCGGGCGAAAGCGGTGTGAGATCACGATAATTCTTCGTCCGCACGGTTTGCGGGTCTTCGCGAAAGAAGAAATATTCGTATTCGATCGCGGCATTCGCGATGTAACCCATCGACGTCGCACGTTCAACAACGCGGGTCAGCACGTGGCGCGGAGAAACGGCGAGCGGGCTGCCGTCTTTGGCGAAAAAATCCAGGAGGAAGAAAGCGGTGCTCGGCTCCCACGGCACGACGCGAAAGCTCGCGAGATCGATTTTGGCCACGGCATCGGGGTAGCCGGTGTGCCAGCCAGTGAATTTGGCGTTGTCGTAGAGCCCGTCGGAGCTATCCCACCCGAAGATGACGTCGCAGAACCCCAGGCCCGCGCTCGCCGCCGCCGAGAATTTCTCGAGCGAAATGTATTTTCCCCGCAGCACGCCGTCCACATCGAAGCCGCCCAGCTCGACTTTCTCAATGTGGTGCGTGGCGAAGAGCTTTTTGATTTCGTCGTAGGTCAATTCAACCTCGCAGAAATCAGGCGGGCCGATCCGGCCTTTCGAACCGTAGGGGCAGGCCTTGCGCCTGCCCTTTGCCGTCCCACCAGGGCGGGATGGCAGGGCACCCACAAGGGGTGCCCCTATAGCGCCACCCAGACCGACTTCACCTGCGTATACGATTCGAGCGCGTGCGGGCCCATTTCCCTGCCGAAACCGCTCTGCTTGTAACCGCCGAAGGGCGAGCTGCTGTCGAAGCAGTTGTAGGCGTTGATCCACACGGACCCTGCTTTGATTTGCTGCGCCAGGCGATGCGCCACGCCAATATCGCGCGTCCAGACGGCGGAGACCAGGCCGTAAATTGTGGCGTTGGCAATTTCCGCGGCTTCCTCCGCGTCGCGGAATTTTAACGCAGCGAGCACGGGGCCGAAAATTTCTTCCTGCGCGATCTTCATGCGCGGTTGAACGTCAGCAAACACCGTGGGCTTGACATAAAAGCCTTTGGACTTGGAACCTTCCACATCACGCTCGCCGCCTGCCAGTAATCGCGCGCCTTCCGAGCGGCCGGTTTCGATATAACCGAGAATGCGGTCCATCTGCGTCTGGCTGATCTGCGAACCCATTTCCGACGCCGGGTCGAGCGGGTCCCCGACTTTCATCTTCTTTGCGAGTTGGGCCAGGTTGCCCACAAATTCGTCATAGATTTTCTCATGCACCAGCAGGCGCGAACCGGCGCTGCACACTTCGCCCTTGTTAGCGTAGATTCCCCAGAACGCCGCGCGGGCGGCCTTTTCCAAATCCGCGTCGGGAAAAATAATGTTGGGGGATTTCCCTCCAAGTTCGAGCGACAGTCGCTTAAGATTGCTCTCCCCCGATGCCTTCATCAGTGCGCGCGCGGTTCGCACGCTGCCCGTGAATGCAACTTTGTCCACGTCCATGTGCCGGCCCAAAGCCTCGCCCGCCGTCGGTCCATAGCCGGTCACCACGTTCACCACACCGTCGGGCACGCCCGCCTCGCGGCAATATTCCGCAAGCTTGAAGGTGGTGAGCGGAGTCATCTCCGACGGCTTGATGACCATCGTGCAGCCTGCAGCAAGCGCCGGCGCCACTTTCCACCCCGCCAGTAGGATAGGATAGTTCCACGCCGTAATCATGCCCACCACACCCACCGGCTCACGCAAAGTGTAGTTCAGATACGGACCGTCAACGGGAATAGTCTCACCATAAATTTTGCGCGCCCACCCGGCGTAGTAATAAAAGATGTCCGCGGTGGGTGGAATATCGCCGCGCAGCGCTTCCTGAAAAGTCTTGCCGTTGTTCAGCGATTCGAACAGGCCCAGTTCTTCTTTGTTTTTTTCGATCAGCTCGCCAATGCGCCAGATAATGCGCTCGCGCGCCGAGACGTCCATCTTGCGCCACACGCCGGTTTCAAAAGCCCGGCGGGCGGCCCGCACAGCACGGTCAATATCCTCGGCATTGGCATCGGGAACCGTGGTCAGTTGCTCGCCCGTAGCCGGATTCATCACCGCAATGGTCCGCCCGCTCGCGGACTCGGCCCACCTGCCGTCAATGTAAAGCTTGAGAGGTTTTAAGTCAGGCCTGGCAAGCGCGGCGTCCATGGTTGACCTCGACGCGGAATCATGGGTGAAGGCCGAACAATCAAGAGTAGAGATGATAGTCGGACAAAGAACCGGTGTCCAGACGGTCCCCCCAGGCGGGAATTCAATACCGATGAGAATTACGACAACCTGACATTGCAACCAGCAGGAGTGGAGGGCAACGGCCCTGTCTGCCGGCTTATTTTCTAAGGCCAACCCGCCAAAACTTCCCGCGAATTTGGGTCATATCCAAAAGATAAGGATAGCGGTATGCGACAGATATGCAGGTTCTGTCCGGAAGATATCGGACTTAGGAATCGTAGTTGCTTAGACTAGTATTTATTTATATAATTATAATTATTTAATATTAAACATCTAGATTAATAATATTCACAATTCGCTTGCAGAATGCCGGCAGTCTAATGATTGCGTTCGAAAGATAGACGGGAACGCCTGGAAGATAACTAGCACACGGCAGAGGTGAGACCATAATCTTGCCGCCTCATCCTTCCGCGCGCAGCAGCGTCACCGGGGAGAGGAACGGAGCAGCACGATGTTTAAATCTCTGATTGCATTTTGCATCAGCCGCCGCCCGATTGTGATGCTGGGCCTAGTCATGTTTGCCGCCGCCGGTTTCATTGCCTTCAAGATGCTCAATATTGAGGCGTATCCCAACCCCACGCCGGTAATTCTGGAAATTACTGCGCAGGCGCCGGGGCTTTCCGCCGAGGAGATGGAGCGCTACTACACCATCCCCATGGAGATTGGTCTCTACACCACTCCGGGCATTGACGTGATCCGCTCAACCTCGTTCTATGGATTGTCCTTTGTGCGGGTTAATTTCAAATACGGTGTGGACTACTACTTTGCCTACGCCCAGGCGTCGATTGCACTCCAGCAGAATGTCACCTTGCCCGGTGGTCTGGTGCCCACCATTCAGGCCAACAGCTCAACCGGGGAAATCTATCGTTATCGGGTGGTCGGCCCTCCCCATTTCGGCATCGTTAATCTGCGCACCGTGCAGGATTGGATTGTGGCGCGCCGCCTGCTCACCATTCCGGGCATTGCCGCGATCAACAGTTGGGGCGGCCCAACGAAGGAATTTGAGGTTTCGGTGGACCCGCACAAGCTGGAAGCTTATTCCATCACCGTGCCCCAGATTCTGACGGCTCTGAGCAACGCCAACATCAACGTGGGCGGCCGCGAAATCCGCATTGGCCAGCAATCCATCAACATACGCGGGGTGGGGCTGATCAACGACGGTGGCAACGACGATTTGCGGCAGGGCTATAAAGTGGCGGACATCGAAAAGGTCGTGCTGTCGGAGTCGAATGGCGTGCCCGTGCTGATCCGCGATGTCGGTAATGTGTCCGTCGGTTACCGGCCTCGCCTTGGAATTCTGGGCAAAGACCAGGAGGACGACGTGGTGGGGTCGATCGTAGTCATGCGGCGAACGGAAAAAACCGCGGACATGATTCCCAAGGTCAAGGAGGCCATCGACAAGATCAATCACGATGGGAGCCTGCCGCCCGGTGTCCACGTGGTCCCCTACTACGATCGTTCCTCATTGATCGCCCTGACCACCCACACGGTTCTGCACAACCTGATTTTCGGCTGCATCCTGGTATTTCTGATTCAATGGATCTTCCTCGGAAACCTCCGCAGCGCGACCATCGTAGGATTGAACATTCCTTTCGCCTTGTTCTTTGCCACCATTCTCCTGGTGTTGCAGGGTGAAAGCGCCAATCTGCTTTCCGTGGGTGCGGTGGATTTCGGCATCATTGTGGATTCCGCCGTGATCCTGGTGGAGAACATCTTCCGGAATTTTCAGCGCGACCCGGAGGAAAAAACGAGCCTGTTCCGGCGTCTGGCGGAGGGCGCCTGGGGGACCGATCCTACCCGCTCTCCGGAAGACCCCGCCCCCGCCCGCGGCTGGACGGACCGCTTGCGGCTGATTCTGATCAGTGCCCTGCAAGTGGACACGGCGGTGTTGTTTTCGACGCTCATCACCGTGGCGGGTTTCGTGCCTTTGTTCACCATGCAGGGAGTGGAAGGCCAGATCTTTGGACCCATGGCGCGCACCTACGGCTACGCCCTGGCCGGAGCTTTGATTGCCACCTTCACCGTAACCCCCGTCATCGCCTCCGTGCTGCTTCCCCAAAAGGTCAGGGAGGCGGAAACCATCATCGTCAAATTCCTGCACCGTTTATACGATCCCGCGTTGCGATTTTCACTGAACCACCGCGCGCTGGTGGTGGGTATGGAAGTGGCGTTTTCGTTGTGTACGTTTTTCTTCATTGCACCGAAGCTCGGAAGCGAGTTTCTCCCTCACCTGGAAGAAGGCAACTTCTGGATCAGGGCCTCCATGCCCATTACGCTTTCGCTCCAGGACGGCGAGACGGCCACGCGGAAAATGCGCGAAATTCTCTTGCGCCACCCTGAAGTCATCACCGTGGTTTCCCAGCACGGCCGCCCAGACGATGGCAGCGACGCATCACCTTTTTCAAACGTTGAGCTCTTTGCCCCCCTAAAACCTTTTGATCAATGGCCCAAGGGATTGACCAAAGACAAGCTCACCAACCAGATTCAAGAAGAGTTTAACAACGAGCTCCCCGGGGTCAACTTCAACTTTTCACAGTACATTGAGGACAATATTGAAGAGGGCATTTCAGGGGTGAAAGGCGTTAATTCGGTGAAGGTTGTGGGTCCCAATCTGGTGACCATCACGCATATTGCCGAACAGATCCGCGACGAAATGAGCAAGGTTCGGGGGGTGACTGACCTTGGCATCTTCCCCGTTCTGGGTCAGCCCAACCTCAACATTACGGTGGATCGCGATAAGGCCGCTCGCTATGGCCTGAATTCCGGCGACGTGAATGCGGTGGTGCAGGCCGCCATGGGCGGAGCCGTGGCGACCGAAGTCCTGGAGGGCGACCGGCAATTCGACCTGGTGGTGCGCTACACGCCGGAGTACCGGGATAGCATCGAAAAGATTCGAGCCATCAAGGTGGGTTACCAGACTCCTTCCGGCGTCAATGCTTATATCCCCCTGAGCGAACTGGCGGACATCACTCT
>JASHTO010000366.1 GCA_030040515.1 Terriglobia bacterium | reverse complement strand
AGCTCCGTGCTGGAGAACCTTACGCGGCAGCTTGCGTCAAAAAAATTCCAGACAGTTCTGCTCCACGGCATCACCGGAAGCGGCAAGACCGAAATCTACCTTCGCCTGATCGCGCGCTGCCTGGAAATGGGCCGGACGGCGCTGATGCTGGTTCCCGAAATCGCCCTCACACCGTCGGCGCAGGCCCAGTTTCAGGTGCGATTCGGGCCGCAGATGGCCCTGCTGCACAGCGCGCTGACGGAAAACGAACGCCACGAGGAGTGGTGGAGAATCCGTCGGGGTGAGGCGCGCGTGGTGCTGGGAACGCGCTCGGCAATTTTCGCGCCACTCGCGAACCTGGGCGCGGTGATTATCGACGAAGAGCACGACACCAGCTACAAGCAGGATGAAACGCCACGCTACCACGGCCGCGATGTGGCGGTGGTGCGCGCGCGGCTGGCGGGGGCGCTGGCCGTGCTCGGCTCCGCCACGCCGTCGCTCGAATCCTACTGGAACGCCCGTGAGGGAAAGTATTATCTCGCGTCGCTTCCCGAGCGCGTGGTGGGTCGAAGGCTTGCGCAAGTGGAAATCGTGGATATGCGGGAGGAATTTCGCAAAACCAAGACGCAGGCGCCCGTGTCGGGCCGGTTGCGCGAGGAGATCGAAGCGCAGCTTGCCCAACGGCAGCAGACCATGATTCTGCTCAACCGGCGCGGCTACTCGTTGTTTTTGTTGTGCCGCAGTTGCGGGCAGACGCTGCGCTGCGAAAACTGCTCGATTTCGCTCGTCTATCATCGCCGCGAGCACCGCCTGATTTGCCACTACTGCGGATACTCCGCGCCTGTGCCGCCCGATTGCCCGAATTGCCACAGCCAGCACCTGCAATACATCGGCGAAGGAACCGAAAAGGTGGAAAAGAATTTTGCGGAACTTTTTCCGAGTGCGCGCGTGGCGCGTCTGGACCGCGATGTGGCGCGCCGGCACGGGCAGTTCCAGAAAATCCTGGACGATTTCCGCGGCGGAAAAATCGATCTGCTGGTGGGCACGCAACTGATTGCCAAAGGGCATGATTTTCCCGGCGTCACGCTGGTAGGCGTGCTTTCCGCGGATATGGGTTTGGGCTTTCCGGACTTTCGCGCCGCTGAGCGCACGTTTCAGTTGCTCACGCAGGCGGCGGGCCGCGCCGGACGCGGCGAAATTCCCGGGCGCGTGCTGGTTCAAACCTTCTTTCCCGACCACTACGCCATTCGCATGGCGGAGGAACAGAACTACGAAGCGTTCTTCAACAAGGAAATGCGCTTCCGCCACATGATGCACTACCCGCCGGTGACCGCGCTCGCCAATGTGATTGCCCAGGGCGCGAAGCTGGATCAAGCCGCGCGGGTGGCAAAGCAGGTGGGCGATTTTCTCGTGCCTCTTGAAAAGGAAATGGAGGGCCTGAGAGTTTTGGGGCCCACGCCGGCACCGCTCGCGAAGTTGCAGGGGCGCTTTCGAATTCAGTTCCTGATGAAATGCACTTCTCGTGCCCGCCTGAATTCCATCCTGCGGCGCCTGGCGGATTTCAGCGAGCAGCAGGGTTTTCCGCAGCGCTCGTTGGTGATTGATATGGACCCGGTCAGCGTGATGTAGGGTTACTGGACGGGTGTGGGAAGAAACGTCAGGACGAGCATAATGGCCGCAACTACGGCAAGAATCTTTCGATTGCGACCGAGGGGCACGGCCGGCTCAATGACTCGGGGATGCCGGAGGCCCAGGAGAAACAAGATCAGGGCCCAGACCAGCCAGCCATGCCAGCGGAAAATTCCGAGCGGAAGCAAAATCAGGAAAAAGCCTCGCGAGAAAAAGCGGTATTTTTCGCCCAGTGCCGCATAAAGAATGTGGCCACCATCCAGTTGACCGACCGGGAGCAGATTCAGGGCGGTGACGTAGAGGCCCGTCCAGGCAGCGCATCCAACCGGATGAAAAATCACCTCGGTTGGGTTGACGCCGCCGCGCAGCAACTTGGTGAGCAGAATCACCGCCAGCGGGCTGCCCAACGTAATCGAATCCGGCGTGACGTCGGGCATGGTCCCGCGACTGAGAAAAATCGCTGCGACAAGCGCGGGAATGGCCAGGACAAAGCCCGCAATCGGCCCGGAGATTCCTATGTCGAAAAGCTCGCGGCGGTTCACTAAGGGTGATTTAATGCGAATGAATGCGCCCAGCGTCCCAATCAGCGTTGGTGCGGCAATAAAGTAGGGGTAAGTCGCATCAATTCCGTAGTGGCGGCAGGCGGAGTAATGGCCAAGTTCGTGAGCCAGCAGGATGGTCATTAGGGTGAAGGAAAAAGGCACGCCCAGCAGGAGTTGCTCCGGGTGGCGGGCCAGTTCGCGGAAGTATGCCCAGGAAAGGTCCCAATCAAAAGCTGGAATGTTCTGCGCATAGTTCTGCGCGATGTGGGTTCCCACAATTAACGTCGTGAGCACCGTAAGCAGGAATAAGCACACGTGGAACGACAGGGAATGGAACCAACGCTTGGGGAACCGAGGGCCGCGGCGAGGAGGAACCCACGCGGGGACCGTCCAAGGCGTCTGGCCGGCGGGCAATTGGCCGACACCCCCGAATTGGGATTCTTCCCCCATGCGCAAATGGCGATAAATCCCATTCTCGCCCGCTCCCTGCCACCTGTAAATAGGTTAGGTGAGAGATTGGAGTTCTTTGCCGGGCTTGAAACGCACTGCTTTGCCAGGGGGGATGCTGACTTCCGCGCCCGTGCGGGGGTTTCGCCCGATGCCGGTCTTGCGAGGTTTCACGTTGAAGACGCCAAAGCCACGCAGTTCGATGCGGTCGCCCTGCATCAGAGCTTTCTTCATGGAGTCGAAAACGGTTTCCACGGCCATTTCCGCTTTTGTCTTGGTCATGCTGGTGCGGTTTACGACCTCATTGATGATGTCGAGCTTTATCACGCAAACCTCCTGAAAATACAGGCTTTAATCCTAAGAATTGAGAGATGCATTGTCAAGAATTTTCTCCTCGACTATGATGCTTCGCTCTTTGCTTGGAGAATCCAACTGAAACGGTGGGTTGCTGATCCTAGTTGCCACCCTACTTTGCGCGAGGTGAGACAAAATGCCCGTCAAGAACGATCGCTGGATCCGCAAGATGGCCCTGGAGCACGACATGATTCGCCCTTTCGAGGAAAAGCAGGTTCGTGAAGGCGTAATTTCCTACGGGCTTTCATCTTACGGGTACGATCTGCGCGTTGCGGATGAATTCAAAATCTTTACCAACGTTAATTCGACGATCGTCGACCCGAAAAAGTTTGACGAGCGCTCGTTCGTGGAATTCAAAGGCCCGGCGTGCATCGTTCCGCCCAATTCCTTCGCGCTGGCCCGCTCGGTGGAATACTTCAAGATTCCGCGCAACGTGCTGACCATTTGCGTGGGAAAATCGACTTACGCCCGCTGCGGCATCATCGTGAATGTAACGCCGCTCGAGCCGGAGTGGGAAGGCTTCGTGACACTCGAAATCTCCAACACCACCCCCCTGCCGGCGCGGGTTTACTCGAACGAGGGACTCTGCCAGATTATCTTCCTGGAGTCGGATGAAAGCTGCGAGACTTCATACAAAGATAAAAAGGGCAAGTACCAGGCTCAGCAGGGAATTGTGCTGCCCAAGATTTAGTAAGGGTAGTGGTTAGGAGCCAGCCACTGCGTCCGTTTACCGGGACTATGAAGCGCTTTGCTGGAGTTCTCCTCGGCGCCTGTTGCCTGTTCATGGTTGCGGCCGGCGCTCGGAGCACACGCGCGCAGGCTTCAGCACCGCAGGCCGGTCAGCCCGAGCCTTCCACGCGTAAAGCACAACCTTCCTCGCCGCCCGCGAGATACACCCTTACTCCCGAACGCCGCGCCCAGGCAATTGCCTATTCGCGTTCGCTCTACATCCTCTATTTTGTCGGAACTCTCTTCTCTGTCTCGATTTACGTGTTTCTCTGGTGGGCCGGCATTGCCGCGCGCTTCCGCGATTGGGCGCGACGCGGTTCGCAACGGCATTTCATCCAGTGTCTCATCTTCGTTCCGTTATTTGTTGTGGCGGCAACGCTATTGAACCTTCCCCTCGACTTTTACTCAGGATACATTCTGGAGCACCGCTTCGGCCTTTCGACAATGGGGTTGGCGGCGTGGTTTGGCGATTGGGGAAAAAGTCTGGGCATCGGGGCTGCGCTGAGCGTAATCGTAGTTTGGATTTTTTATTGGGTCGTGCGCCGCAGCCCGCGCCGCTGGTGGTTCTATTTCTGGCTGACCTCGATTCCTCTCGTTCTGGCTTACATCCTGATTGAACCTTATGTCATCGATCCCCTGTATTACAAGTTCACGCCGCTCGAGCAGACTCAGCCTGCGCTGGTTGAGCGAATCGAAGACATGATGAAACACGCCGGCATTACAGTCCCCCCCGCACGCATCTTTGAGATGAATGCGAGTTCCCGCACCAAAGCGGTGGATGCCTATGTTACCGGCCTGGGGGCCAGCAAGCGCGTGGTGGTTTGGGACACAACCCTGAAGACCATGGGGCCCGACGAGCTCTTGCTGGTTCTCGGACACGAAACCGGCCACTACGTACTTCACCACATTCCGAAGGAGTTCGCGCTTGATGAGGGCGTGGCGCTACTCTTCTTCTTCCTGGGATTTATCGCCGCAAATCGCCTGGTGGGGAAGGTGGGCCCACATTCGGGCATTGAGGGATCGGGCGACATCGCCTCACTCCCGCTCATGCTCGTGGTTCTGACGTTCATGGTGTTCCTCTCGGCGCCGCTGGTGAACGGCATCTCGCGCCACTACGAGCACCAAGCCGACCAATTCGGCCTGGAAGTGGCATACGGCATCGTCGCAAACCCCAACGCCGCCGAGGTCGAGTCTCTGCAAATCCTGGGGAACGAGGACCTGGCCGACCCTGACCCGAATCCCTTCATCAAATTCTGGCTTTACACGCACCCTCCGCTGGACGACCGAATCCGCTTCGCCGCCACCTACCACCCCTGGAGTGAAGGAAAACCCCTCGAGATCCTTCCGACGCGACCATAAAGGAGTCTTACCCGCAAACTGCGGCTTCAAAACTCCATTCGCAGTGCTAGCTGAATCTGCCGGGGAGTTCCCGCTCCAATGGGAGTTGTGTTGACCGGCTGGGTGATGACGCCAAACTCTCCGGGCCCGGAGGAGATATCCGAAAGTGGCGCTCCGAGTTGGTCCCTGTTAAAAATGTTGAAGGCTTCAACCCGAAATTGGAGTTGCAGGCTTTCTTTCAGGTTGATTCGTTTGCAGGCCCCTAGGTCGGCTTGCCACAAGTAGGGAGCGCGCGCCAGATCCCGCCCGGCATTTCCGAATGTGCCGGCGGCAGGCACCGTAAACGCCGCCGGATTGATCCACTCGGACGGCGTCGCCCCACCGGGCGGAATCAGTGAAATCCCCGGGACGCGGTCGGGCCGTTGATTGTTGGTGTTACCGTCTGGAACTACCGAACTCGACCGGTCCACAGTGATGTTGATGGGAAAACCTGAATGGGCAGCGACGATGGAGGTAAGTTCCCATGCGCCGAAAAGCTTCGCCAAGGCGCCGGGCTGGTTCAAATAGGGCTTGCCGGGACCGAAAGGCAGCTCGTAGACCAAATTTGAATTGACCACCTGGCGGACGTCCCAAATTCCGCTGGCACGATCGCAAGCCCGGCAGGCCACAATCTCCGGAGTGAGTGAGTCGCCGTCGCCGCTGCCCATCGAGCCATCGTCAATCTCGTGCGACCAGGTGTAATTCAGCGAGAAGAGCAGGCCGCGGCGGAATTCTCGTTGCAAGCCCGCAGCCAAGCCTTCATAGGTGCTGTTGCTGTCATTTCCGCGCCAGGAAATCTGGCCGAATTGCGGGTAGGGCGGGAGACCGGTCAGGGGATTCAGGACATTAACGTAGGAAAGCGTCAGAAGGCGAGTGCCTTTGCTGCCCACATAGGCGACGGTGCCCGCAAGTCCCAGCGGCAGCGATTGCTGAACGGAAAGTCCCCACTGGGTCACGTACATGTCCTTGCGGCGGCGTGCCATGGCAGAGGGCGAAATCACACCGGTAGTGTCCGAAAGGAAAGGATCGATGGGATAGGTCAGCCCCGGCGTAGTCTTGGAAGAAAGCGAGAAATTTTCAACCTCGTTGGATTCGGGCACGTTCTGGTCGTCGAGTTGGCCATCCTGGTGATAGGTCCCGTACCCTGTGCGGATCACCGTCTTGCCTCCCAATCGCGGCGGCGTCCAGGCGATGGCAAGGCGCGGATCAAGGTCGCGATAAGTGGGCTGGCCAAAGCTTGCTCCCACGCCACAGTAGCCTTGCGGCCCGCAGGTTTCAAAATCGAAGGGGTTCGGCCGGCCGTAGACTTCGTGAAATATGTTGAAGAAACTGTAGCGCGCGCCGAGATTGAGCGTCAGGTCGGGACGCCATTTGAATTCGTCCTGAAGGTAACCGAAATACATGAACTTTCGCAGGCCGTTGATGGGCTGGGGCTGAGTGTACTTGGCAGTGCTGACCTGGTCCGCGGCAAAAGCGCTCAGGGAGGCAAAGGTAATCGTGCCGCTGGCCGTCTTGCCTTGGTTCATTTGGACGCGTCGAATTTCCACTCCCGCTTTGATCACGTTGCGGCCATGGATTTTCGTGAGGTTGTCGATGCCCGCAAAGGTGTTGCCTGCACCGATGCTGATGCGGTCGTTATTCAAGGTCGTGAAGCCCGGAACGGAGAACGCGTAGAGCGATCCCGTTCGATTCACGTCCGTTGTGTCGGCCGTGCTGCGGTTGAAGCCGAATTTTGCCTCATTCACCAGTTGGGGCGAGAAGATGTGCAGAAGTTCGACGGTCCCGTTCTCCGGCGAGGAATTCAGCACCTGCAAATCTTCAAGGTACTGGCTGGAACTGGCGAGTGGCACGCTGCTGACGGCGCGGTCGACGTTGAAGCGGACGAAAGCGGTTGTCCTGGCGGAGAATTGATGGTCCATGCGCGTCATGCCGGAGTCTTCATTGCCGAGTTGACGGCCATACCCCAGAAATTCCGCGGCATCGGGGTTGCCTGCCACGGCGAGGGACCCCTGCGGATAAGCGTTGAGCACGGAGGTCAGCGCCGGCGATTGTGCAGCGACTTGTTGACTGAAGGCTGCGGTGGGAACGTACCCAACCAGAGTTTGCCCGAGGATCTGTCGATAGCCCTCGTAGGCGCCAAAGAAAAAGGTCTTGCCGGAGGTTATGGGTCCGCCCAAGGCACCGCCAAACTGGTTCAAGCGAAAGGGCGGTTTGGTGGGGTCGATGAAGTTTCGGGCATCAAAAATGTCGTTGCGAACAAATTCAAAGGCGTCGCCATGAAACTGGTTGGTGCCCGAGGGTGAAATTACGGCCATCTGGGCTCCCGCCGTGGCTCCGGTCTCCGCCGTAGCCAGCATGGATACGACGCGAAATTCCTGAATGGTGTCCAGCGGTACCGCCAGGCGAACATAAGGCTGCTGCGCCTGGTTGATGATGTTGGTTGCATCCACTCCGTCGTAGGTGAAATTGTTGTCGTCGCGGCCCCGTCCGGCAACGCGAATGCTCCGCTGGTTGCTGCTGCTGTTGTAGTCCGTATCGACAGACAGAGGGGCGAGCGCCGTGAGCGTCGCCCAGTTCCGGCCGTTGAGCAGGAGCTCGTCCAACTGTTTGCGTTCGATGCGCGCCCCCAGGGTATTGGAATTCTCTTCCAATTGTTCGCTGGTCCCGATTACCTCAACTCTTTCCGTTCCTCCCGAAACGCTCAGAATCGTGTTGAGCGTGGTGGTGTGCTCCATCGCCACCTCCACATTTTCATACCTCACGGACTGGAAACCGCGCGCACTGATGATCACGGTGTAGGTTCCCACTGCCAGCTCCGGAATATCGTATGTGCCGGTCGCGGAGGAAATTCCCTGGCGACCCTGGCCGCTGGAATTCCGCACCGCGCTCACATTCGCGCCCGGCACGGCCAAGCCGGACGGGTCCTTAACCGTTCCCATCAAACTCCCGCGGTCCACTTGGGCAAAGAGATTCGAGGCCAGCCACAGGAAACCGCAGGTCAACCACAGCACTTTGAGCATTCAAGACTCTCCGCCAGAAATGACGCCCCTAAGCCGATGAATAGTGAGCCCGCATCCTGAGTTTTAAAGATGGTTCACTCTGATGGAAAGGAGCAATTAGCCGAGGACGAACCTATTTTTAGGATTTCTTCCGGCATGACTATATCACACATGGCCCCAAGGTCAGGTGAGACGGTTTGGGTTTGAACGAACCCCTCCGAAGTTATTCCGAAACCGGCCAGGACTGCTCATGCCGCAGCTTTGCCCGTGGAGTTTTCCTTCCGCCGTCCGGGCATTTTTTTCGTCGACCTTCTTGAGAACAATTTGTTAGTCATACCATAAATATCGTCACTGGAAGCCAAGATTTTGACAATACCTGATTAACGATCTATACTTGTCCGTAAATAGATTCGCTCTCGTCCAGGTGGATGCCATGTCCATCGTGGGCCCAGGTTTTGCCGCCATGAACAGGAAGGTGCTGGTTGTTGACAATGACGAGGCTTCGCAGGAGCAATGTGCGCGTGTGCTTCGCGACTGCGCCTGCCAGGTCATCTCGGCGAATTCCGGCGCAGCGGCCCTGGCATTCCTCGAGAATGGGGATTTCAACCTGGTTCTATTGGATTTTCGGCTGGGCACCCAGCTCGG